>CAXIBZ010000049.1:0-9004 GCA_964022105.1 uncultured Methylophilaceae bacterium | reverse complement strand
GAGAAAGGTAAACTGACGCGTTATAGTGCTGATGATATCGATATTTATGTAGGCGATATCTTTGACCTAACAAAAATGGAGTTAGGTGATGTTGATGCCATTTATGATCGTGCAGCTTTTGTTGCGTTACCTGCCGATATGCGAAAGCGTTACAGTACACACCTCATAACCATTACAGATAGCGCACCGCAGTTATTGGTCACATTTGAGTATGATCAAGCCGTGATGAGTGGCCCGCCATTCTCAACGACAAATCTAGAAATCAACCAGCATTACCAAACTGCTTATGATTTAACGTTGCTTACAACAGAAGTTGTTGATGGTGGGCTGAAAGGCCAGTGCGAAGCAGTAGAGAATGTTTGGTTGCTGAAAAAAGCCTTAAACAAGCGTGTTTTTGATGACAAAGCCATCCTTCCGCCACAACATGGTCGTTGGAAAATGATGCTACCGATTTTATTGTTGCTTGGCATAGTCACTTTGCTTGCCTATCATTTTAGTTGGGATGCAAAGCTAACGGCAGGTGGTGCGGTCTTGGTTGGATTTTATACCGGACTAGTTACTTGGCTTCTAGGTATGATTACTTTAATACCGATCATAGGTCCAATCCTAGTTAAGATACTAACCATGTCGTTTATCTGGTTGCTGAATGCAATCGGTTATGTTGTGGCATATGTTGCAATTAAACGTGGTTACTCCAAAGATGTACTGACTTATCGAGGACTCACAATCGCGCTGATTGTGGGTTTGGTGATTGGGTATGTGTTAGGAAGTTTATAATGATGTATTTAGACGAAGAAGAGTAGGGAATGCTGTTGTCGATAGTAATGATTGTGATTGGTCTTGCCGTACTGGTTTGGAGTGCGGACTTATTTGTGGATGGAGCGGCTGCAGTTGCGCTCAATCTTGGCATGTCTACATTATTAGTTGGGATGGTGATAATCGGGTTTGGCACCTCTGCACCAGAAATGTCAGTTTCAGTGCTTTCCGCAATGCAGGGTAATCCAGGGCTGGCGCTAGGCAATGCCTATGGATCTAATATTACCAATATTGCACTCATTCTAGGCGTCACTGCTTTAGTGAGTCCTGTTCTGGTTAGATCACAAGTACTTAGGCGCGAGTTACCTATTCTATTAGCCATCACTGTCCTTGCTTTTTTTCATCTTTATGATGGGCAAATTACTCGTATAGAAGGATTTATTGAACTGGCTGTTTTATTGGTGGTTTTTACCTGGATGACCTTGCAAAGCAGACAGCAATCATTTCATAGTGATCCCTTAGAAACTGAATTAGATCAGGAGCTTGAATACATTAAGCCAGCTAAAGCATGGGGTATGCTTGTAGTAGGTTTGATGTTGCTCGTTATCAGTTCGCGAATATTAGTCTGGGGGGCTGTAAACATAGCGCATGGGTTGGGTGTGAGTGATTTAATTATTGGTTTGACCGTTGTCGCAGTCGGCACATCACTGCCAGAATTGGCCTCCTCTATTGCCGCTGCAAGAAAGGGGGAGCACGACTTAGCCGTTGGCAATGTGATTGGATCAAATCTATTTAATACTTTAGCTGTCGTTGGTTTGGCTGGCGCGATTTATCCAATGCAAGTGCCTAATGAAGTACTAACTCGAGACTGGGTGGTCATGCTTATGTTAACTATTCTGCTTTTTATATTAGGGTACACACGCAGAGCTATTGGTGAAAAGAGTATTAGTCGACTAAGTGGTAGTATTTTGGTGGCCATATATGTAGGGTATACACTTTATCTTATATATGGTGTGGTTAAGACTGCTACTGATTGAGAGTATACTTAAACACTAACTGTAATTATGGCTCCTATTGCAGATAGTCAATTTAATAGAGTCAGAGTAAGTGTAATTGGTTGTGCACTAAACTGCAGAATCCATTTTAATTCAAAGATTTCCGAGTTTCCTACTCAAACCAAGTATCACGAATATACGCAATTAACCTAACTTTAAAATTGAAACCTATATATAGCTTTTTTCTAACGCTGGAGAATTGTATTTATCATTTACTCTGTCGAGGGTCGTTTATTGAAAATTGCAAAATAAAAAGCATAGTTGGTTGAGTATAGGGGGTGAAATTGGTAGCAAGAGTCCTAAACATTTTAGATGAAGAATGTGAAATAGAAAAAAAGTGGGATATCTTTACCAAGGTTGCCTACCATGTTCCTGGTGTTATCTATCAGTTTAGACTTTTGCCTGATGGGCGCTCCTGCTTTCCTTTTGCGACAGATGCAATTCAAAACATCTATGAAGTGACAGCGGAGCAGGTTCGCGAGGATGCTTCTGCTGTTTTTAATATTCTACATCCAGACGACTATGATGGGGTTGTTGCTTCTATACAAGAGTCAGCACAAACGCTAAATACATGGCGATATGAGTTTAGAGTGGTTTTACCAAAGCAAGGCGTGCGTTGGCGACTAGGTGAATCCAAGCCAGAGAAACTGAGTGATGGAAGCATACTCTGGCATGGTTTTATTACAGATGTTACAGAGCGTAAAGAAGCAGAGCTTTGTGTAAAACGACTGACGATGCTATATAAAGCACTCAGTGAAACTAATAAAGCAATTATTCGCATGCAAGATGAGGATGAATTGTTTCCGTTAGTTTGTCGAACTGCGGTTGAGCTTGGCGGCATGAAGCTGGCTTGGGTTGGTACACATAATCAAGATACCGAACTGATTGTACCGATAGCAAAACATGGTAGCTGGGAAGGTGTTTTAGATAAGCTAAAGGTACCATATAAACAGAATTTTAAAGAAGGAAAGAGCATTACAGGAACTGCCTTCAGAGATAGTAAAACGATTATTGTGAATGACTTTTTCAATAACCCTTTAACTAAACCATGGCAGGATAATGCAAAAAAACTTGGTTGGGCATCTGTTGCTGCATTCCCTATTTTCAGAAACGCTCAACCTTTTGCCGTTTTAACTGTTTGTCATGAGTTGGTGGGTGCTTTTGATGATGAAACCATTACTTTATTAGAAGAAATGGTCATGGATCTTTCTTTTGCACTGGATAATTTTGACCGTGAAGAACAGCGTAAAAATGCTGAAGAGTCGCTTCGCTTAGCAGCTTCAGTATATGCCACAAGTAATGAAGCTATTTTGATTACAGATCAGAATAATGTAATTGTGGGAGTTAATCCTGCGTTCACTAAAATTACTGGATATCAAACTGAAGAGGTCATCGGTTATACCCCAAGTCTTCTAAAATCTGGCAAGCATGATGATGCATTTTTTAAAGCTATGTGGGATGAGATTAATGCTACTGGCTACTGGCAAGGCGAAATTTATGACCAACGCAAGAATGGTGAGGTCTATTTAAAATGGTTAACAATCAATAGTGTATTTAAGGAAGATGGCACAGTACACCAACGTGTAGCTATGTTTACAGACATTAGCCAGAAAAAAGAGGCAGAGAATCTTATTTGGCGGCAAGCCAATTTTGATTTTCTGACAGAGCTGCCAAACCGTCAAATGTTTCATGATCGTTTAGATCATGAAGTAAAAATTACTAATCGAACCAAGCATCCCTTAGCACTCATACTGCTGGATCTCGATCACTTTAAAGAAGTTAATGATACACTCGGTCATGATATGGGTGATGAGTTGCTGGTTCAAACAGCATCTAGGCTCAAAAGCTGTGTGCGGGAAACCGACACTGTTGCTCGATTAGGTGGTGACGAATTTATAATTATCTTATGTGATCTTGATAAGCCAGATGTCGTACAAAGAGTATGTTTAGATATTTTACAAAAGCTGAGAGAGCCCTATTATTTGAATACAGAGGTTGCCTATATCTCAGCAAGTATTGGTGTGACTATTTATCCGCAAGATGCGCAGGATATTGATACATTAATTAAGAATGCTGACCAGGCAATGTATGACGCTAAAAGCCAAGGCCGTGATCGTTTTAGTTACTTTACACCCTTAATGCAAGCGCAGTCTAAAATGAAAATGCAGATTGCAAATGATTTGCGTCTTGCTTTGAATAAAGGTGAGTTTTGGTTGGCCTATCAGCCGATAGTATCGCTGACGACAGGGGAAGTACATAAAGCAGAAGCGCTGATACGTTGGCAACATCCTAAGCGAGGCTTAGTTGGCCCAAATGAATTCATCCCTATAGCGGAAGATACTAGACTAATACTGAAAATGGGAGAATGGGTTTTTTCTGAAGCAGTAAAGCAGATGGCAAAATGGCGAATCGCCTACCACGCTAACTTTGAAATTAGTATCAACAAATCACCCATACAGTTTCGTGACGAAAAGTCAGATTATTTATCATGGCCTGAGCAATTACGTAAACTAGGATTGCCTGGGGAAAGTGTTGTGGTTGAGATTACCGAAGGCATGTTAATGGAAAGCAATGATACAGTGAGTAAAAAACTGCTTGCGTATCGTGATGCAGGAATTCAAGTCTCACTAGATGATTTTGGTACAGGCTATTCATCATTATCCTACTTGAAAAAATTTGATATTGATTATCTGAAAATTGATAAATCTTTTATTAGCAATTTGGAGCCAAACTCAGAAGATATGGCTTTATGTGAAGCGATTATTGTCATGGCCCACAAGCTAGGGATAAAAGTCATTGCTGAAGGAGTAGAGACTGTAGAGCAGAAAGAACTATTAATGAGAGCGGGATGTGATTTTGCGCAAGGATATTTGTTTTCGAAACCAATACCCGCGAATGCCTTTGAGGAGCTGTTCTTAAGCAGTCGAATTTAATTAAGTGTTAGAAGATAGGTTTTTGAAAGAATAGCAATATTCATTGCTTAGTCATCATTTTCGACTACTAAGTCAGGTATGTGATTAAACGCAATACGCATAGGTGCATCTTTGAGCGCTTCATGTGCGCCACCCAAATAAACCGTGTTTTTACCATACTTCAGATTGAGTTGATCTAATGCTTTGTTTAGACTGGCTTGGTTTGCGGAAGGCTTTTTCGTAAATAAATCTAAGGCGACTTCCTGTGCTTGAACAAGGCCGGAAAAGCCAATACTAACTGCGATAGGCGGGTCTTCACTGTAGAAAGGGTATTGTTGCCACAATATTTCTAGGGAGTCTGTTAGTGTGATGGTGTCATCAGTTGCTGAAACTTCACTTTCTCCTTTAAAGCTGGGGTGTTGTCTAAATTTAACTTTCACCTTGATGCTGGTGGTCAGTAACTCATAGCTACGTAAACGCATCGCCGCTTTTTGTAATAGTCTATGCAAGACAGCTTTAGCACCAGCTGATGTTCGTTGCTCTGGAGGTAACACATGGCTATGGCCCAAGCTACTACGTGCATTTTTTACATAGTGAGGCTCCAGTCCGCGCAACTTCTCGTACATGCGTTCACCTTCTATGCTGCCCCATGCTGTACGTAGTTGATTTTTGTTTGCTGCATACAAGGCTTCTACGGTGGTGATACCATAATGATTTAACCTTGCTTCCATTTGGCGACCAATACCATTTAGGTCGCGTAGCGTTAGAGATAGCAGCTTTTCTGGAATCTCAGATTGCTCAATCACAATGCATCCATCAGGTTTTTGCATGTTAGATGCTACTTTAGAGATGAATGTATTAGGACCAATGCCAATAGAGCATTTGATATGCGGATAGTGCTGATTAATTTTATGTTTGATGAGCGCTGCTAATTTTAATGCGTTGGCCTTGTTTTGCTGGCTACCTGTTAGTTTACATACCATTTCATCAATTGAGCGTACTTCTTCTACGTGTGTGCAACTTTCAACAATTTCGATTAACTGATGGTGATACGCAACATAAACTGAAGGACGAGCTTCAACAAAAATGATGCCTTTGCATAGTTTGCGGGCCTCGCGCACCATGGTGCCTGTTTTTACACCAAATGCTTTTGCTTCATAACTGGCTGCAATACAGCAGGTCGTTTCAGCCATTGTTGGTAGCACACCAATTGGTTTGTTGCGTAGTTTTGGATTCAACTGCTGTTCAACTGAAGCAAAGTAGCTATTGAAGTCAACATATAAGGCATTTAGAGACATAGATATATCGATTAATTACCAAACAAGCCTCGGCGAGCATTGGCAGGTTCTTTCCGCGCTTCTTCTAACTTTGGTTTCAGCTGATTTGCTTCTGCGATAAAGTCATCAACGGCTATATCACTGCTAATGCGAAGCGCAGGTGGTAGTAAATCGGTCATATAAAGCGAGTCTGCTAATATGCCGCTACGTTGATAGTTACTGATAAAGATTGAACTAATACCCAGAATAGCAATGATAACGCTTGTATGTAGGAAGCGCTTGGCACGTTGACTATTAATCATCATTAGGTGGAAAAACACCATCCCAGCAAAAATAACGACTTCCATTAAGCTACCATACCGGGTTAAAAATGGCAGTGAAAAAGCATAGGCAAGGGTGACACTTGAGATGTTCCATAGATCGATGAGGATAATGGCACAACCAACAATAAAGATATGCCGGCCAAAACGCGCACTACCACTGCTAATCATACGGGTAGCAAACGCCCAACCACCGCACCACAATAAGATTAAAAACAAAACCAAAGAAATAACAGCCATTGCGCTAATCAAAGAAAAACTTTCTGATGCGTTAAGCCAAGTAGAGCTTAACACCGAGAAAAAGACTAACAAAAGTCCTGCTATTGCTGGTGGCCAGCCTTCCCAGCGGTGCGCCGCTTTATCAAGTAATGCATTTGCTACTTGAGAGCCTGCGTGACACACGCGTAAATTGGTATGCCCTAAGCGAACAATATGATTATTCAGTGTGATTTGTGTTTGTTTTTTACCGTTAACCACTAAGCCATTTTCACTATTTAAATCACTAATCTGTAAGTGACCTTCTTCTGACATTTCAATCAGTGCATGGTTTGCTGCAATATAGGGGTCATCCAGAATTAAATCATTCTCATAGCTACGGCCAATTCGAATAGGTAATGCTTCAAAGCGATGACGTGTTTTTAAGCTTTTATCACGGGTGAGCAGTTCTACATAGTAGGGTGGTTTAATCATATCTTGATTCATTTTTCCACCTCACTTCCTTCATTTGTTTCAGGTATTCGGCCCAGCCCTTTAATGAAAGTACTAGCAAGCCGTAGCCCATTTTCATAACTAACACCAGTAACATCTAAACGACTCTGCAAACTGATCAGGCTTTCATCTGTAGCCGCCGTAAGAAGCGAGAAGTCGTATAAACCATCAAACTCACGATAAGCCCGCACACAGATAACTGCGCGCATAGGGATTTTACTATTTGTCACAAACCGCTCATTACACATTGGCGATGTACGATTAACATCTTTGTCATTGCCAAAGGCTTCATTTTTAAATGAACTACTTTGCAATGCTGAAAAACGTAAGCGCCCCATATTGGTTGCTTTAATATATTCATGTCGGATACTAATTTGGCCTACAGTTAATTGATTGGAAACAAAAATGGCAGACTCCATTGAGCAATTAATGCTACTGAAGTCAAATGGACTATCTTTGTTATCATTAGAGCTTCCCCAGCAACGCATTTGGTCAGACTCACGCACAGGTACTTGATAATCACCAAGTGTTTTTAAGGAAAGTGGTTCGGATAACACGTTATCCAACATGCTGTTCTGATGTGTGAGCAACTGTTGCCCCACCTCTTTTTTAAACACGATGCTGGCAACTGTCGTTGCTACCGTCTTTTGTTGATCACGTTGTTCTGCTTCATTAAGCAAATCACGTACATATTTAACGGGCACCAAAAAACTCACTAACTCACCATCCATCCTTTTAGAGACATTAACACCCGCCACCTGACCGTCTTGCGTAATATTAGGGCCGCCACTCATGCCAGCATTAATTGGCCCTGTAAACATCAATTGATCATAAAACCCTCGACGGATAATCCCGTTATAAGCGCCCTCAGAGATGGCAAAGCCTAAATCAAGCGGGTTACCCAGTGAATATAAGTATTGGCCTTGAGATAGCGTAGGCAGTGCTTCTGGTACTTTAAAGTAACCTGTGCCATTGCGGCTTATTTTGACCACTGCTAAATCATGAAGCGCATCAACAGCCAGTAACTCAACGTTGCCACGTTCGCCATTGGTATCAACAAATTCGCCAATATAGTTTTCAGGATGCATCACAATTTGCGATACCACATGATAATTAGTTACGACTAAAGGGCTGGTGCCGATGAGAAAACCTGAGCCAACAGAGGATTGCGTGCGACCATTTTTAAGCAGCACGCGAATTTGTAGCAAGTCGTTACGTGCGGATTTATATAATGTTTGTGCCCGTGAAGATGGAACTGGTAACTTTGCTTCCTGTGCCAGATTGTCAACAGGCATTGCGGTAGCAATAAGGCTGGTTAAGGTAGTGCTAAATAAAAAAAGCACTAAAAATAAAAATCTCATGTAATACTTTCTTGTTGAAAGGGGTATTTGTTTTTTTAAACTATTATCTAATAAGTCAGACTAACAGACTATACAAATCATTCTAAAGTTTGTAATGATTTAATTTTTTTTAGACTAAAGTGCAGTGCAATTAACAGTAAAGGATTAGCATGAGTCATGAACAAATCGCTATTTTTGCAGGTGGGTGTTTCTGGTGTACAGAGCCTGTTTTTAGCCAGCTTAAAGGCGTGATACAGGTAGAGTCTGGCTATATTGGCGGGCATACTGAAAACCCAACTTATAAAACAATATGCAATGGCGATACAGGTCATGCTGAAGCGGTCAGAATTACATTTGACGAAACAGCCATTCAATTTGGAACCTTGCTAGAGGTGTTTTTTGTTTCGCACGATCCGACAACACTTAATCGTCAGGGAAATGATGTTGGTACTCAGTATCGTTCCGCAGTATTTTGTCAAAATGCAGCACAAAAAGAAGCAACTGAAAAAATGATTGCAGTATTTAATGAACAGGCCATTTACAGTGCACCTATCGTCACGCAGATAAATGGAGCAAGTACCTTTTATCCAGCAGAAGACTATCATCAATACTATTTTGCTAAAAATCCTAGCAATC
>CAXIBZ010000048.1:0-9115 GCA_964022105.1 uncultured Methylophilaceae bacterium | reverse complement strand
CAATTTCATGTTTATAACCCAAGAATGGGTGGCCGCTCAAATAAAAGCCAAGTGCTGCTTTTTCTTCTTGTAATTGTTGCTGCGCAGTCCATGGCTGCTTATCAGGTAATTCATGTTGGGGAGCAATATCTTCTCCAAACAAGCTGTCTTGCCCTATATGGCTGCTGGCCTGCTCAGCTGCACCAATTGCCAAGCTAACGCCAGCTAATATTGCAGCACGATTAGGCTCTATTGTATCAAATGCACCTGCTCTGATTAGCGATTCAATCACTCTTCTGTTTACCTTACGTAAATCAAGTCGATTGCAAAAATCAAATAAGTTCTTGAAAGGACCATCTTCCTCACGCGCCTTAATAATGACATCAATCGCCGCTGCACCAGTGCCTTTAATTGCACCCAAACCATACAAAATTTGTTTGTCATTTAATGGTTTGAACCGGAATTCACTTTGATTAATATTTGGTGGTAAAACTTCAATCTGGTTAGGTGCACAATCCTCAAAAAAGATACGTACACTATCTGTATTATTCATATCAGCAGACATGGTCGCTGCAAGAAAGGCTGCTGGATAATGCGCTTTTAAGTAAGCTGTTTGGTAAGCTACCAAGGCATACGCAGCAGCATGTGACTTATTGAATCCATAGCCAGCAAATTTTTCCAGCAAATCAAATAAATCGTTTGATTGCTGCAGAGTGAGTCCATTTTTTTGCGCGCCAGTATTGAATACTTCGCGTTGTTTAACCATTTCTTCTGGTTTTTTCTTACCCATCGCACGACGTAACAAATCCGCAGCACCGAGACTATAGCCTGCAACAACTTGGGCAATCTGCATTACCTGCTCTTGGTAAACGGCAATACCATATGTCTCTTGTAAAATGGGTTCAGTTGAAGGATGCGGATACTCGACACGTTGTAACCCGTGTTTACGTCGGCAGTAATCAGGTATTAGGTCCATAGGTCCAGGACGATAAAGCGCAACCAAAGCAATGATGTCTTCAAAGCAGTCTGGTTTTGCCTGTTTAAGCATATCCTTCATGCCCTTAGACTCCAACTGGAAGACCGCTGTCGTGTTTGCTTTTTTAAGCAGATTAAATGTCGCCTTGTCGTCTAATGGTAGCGTATCGAGCACCAGCGGCGGTAGACTCTCCACAGACCTTTGTGCATTGGCGTTTTCTACAGCCATGTTCAAGATAGTAAGTGTCCTCAAACCCAAAAAGTCAAATTTAACGAGTCCAACTGCCTCCACATCATCTTTGTCGTATTGACTAACTAAGCTATCGCCATTTGCTTGACAATAAACGGCTGAATAATCCGAAATTTTTCCAGGTGCAATCAACACTCCACCAGCATGCATACCAACATTACGCACCAAACCCTCTAACCTGAGCGCTAACTCTAATAACTGCGCAACCTCTTCTTCTTTTTCTCGGCGTTCTTGCAGTTGTGGTTCTTTTTCCAGTGCACTTTTTAATGTAATGCCAAGTTCTAGCGGTATAAGCTTCGCTACACTATCAACAAAATTGAATGGTAA
The DNA here is from genome assembly GCA_964022105.1 of uncultured Methylophilaceae bacterium. Taxonomy (GTDB): domain Bacteria; phylum Pseudomonadota; class Gammaproteobacteria; order Burkholderiales; family Methylophilaceae. The sequence continues at coordinate 7,584 of CAXIBZ010000048.1, read as the reverse complement.
ATCCAGTACGCGACCAACATCACGAATCACCGCTTTGGCTGCCATCGTACCGAAGGTGGCAATTTGAGAAACTGAATCTAAACCATATTTGTGTTTTACATAATCAATGACACGGTCACGTCCGTCCTGACAGAAGTCGATATCAAAGTCTGGCATCGAAACACGCTCAGGATTCAGGAATCGCTCAAACAGCAAGTTATAAGCTAGCGGATCAAGATCTGTGATGCCTAAGCTATAAGCGACTAATGAGCCAGCCCCTGACCCACGCCCTGGCCCAACTGGCACGCCGTTATTCTTGGCCCAATTAATAAAATCAGCCACAATAAGAAAGTAGCCAGGGAAGCCCATTTGGTTAATGATATCGCACTCGAAATCTAAGCGACGTTTATATACACCGTACTTTTCCGCTCTGATGGATTCGTCTGGATATAGCAACTGCAGCCTTGACTGTAGACCTTTCAGTGATTCCTCAGCTAGATAAGACGGTAAATCTTGTTGATTTGGCGTAGGAAAGTTTGGTAAATAATTCTCCCCTAACGTTAAGGTTAAATTACAACGTTTTGCAATTTGCACTGTGTTTGCAAGTGCTTCAGGCATATCTGCAAAAAGCGTTTCCATTTGTTCTTGCGTTTTAAAATACTGTTCTTCACTAAACTTTTTGGGACGACGCTTATCAGCGAGCATGTAACCCTCAGCGATACATGTTCTTGCCTCATGTGCCTTAAAGTCATCAGCTGAGATAAACTGTATTGGCTGTGTTGCTACCACCGGAATATCTAGCGTTGTAGCAAGTGCAACGACTTGCCTTAGTAATAACTCTTGTCGTATCTGATTGTCTGCAGTTGCAGATCTTTGTACCTCTAAATAGAAACGATTTGGGAAACGCCTAGACCAATCAATAGTGAGTTTTTTTGCTAATTTGGCATTGTTTTGCTGTAATGCAAAACCAATATCACTGTCAGCATGTCCTGACAATAGAATCAATCCTGAGGTATTTCCCTCAAACCATTCCGGCTTCAGTTCTGGTCGACCATTTTTTTGATTTTCTAAATAAGCTTTACTTAACAACTCACAAAGTAAATGATAACCAGCTTGGTTCTGTACCAGCAATAATAGTCGTGAAGGTTGCTGTGGTTTTTTGGTGTTTTCCAACCAAACATCAGCACCTAATATTGCTTTAATACCTTGCTTTCTAGCTGCCTTATAGAACTTAACCGCACCAAACAAATTACTAAGATCGGTGAGCGCTAAAGCAGGCATCCCGTCTTTTTTGGCAGCATCAATATAGTCACTGATTCTTACAATGCCATCTACAATCGAATATTCGCTGTGACAACGTAGATGAATGAACTTGGGAGACTGACTAAAATCTTGCATACGAATATTTTACCCTTGCTGCCAAAAAAATCATGCTAAAAATATAAAAAAGCCGCTAAATTTTAGCGGCTTTTTTGTAAGGTTATAATTACATTAAGGTTTATTGTTAAGTAACTCTTTCATCTTAGCGACAAGCTCTTCATCCTGGACAGGTTTACCAAAGAAGGCATTTACGCCGATTTCTTTAGCCATGTTTTGATGTTTGTCTGCTGTACGTGAGCTAATCATAATAAGCGGTGTTTTTACAAAACGTTGATCATCCCTAATGTTTCTCGATAAACCAAACCCATCCATTCTTGGCATTTCAATATCAGTCAAGATGATATCTGGCACGGTTGCTTGCAATATTTCCATCGCATCCATACCGTCTTTTGCAAGCAGCACTTCGTATCCTTCTCGTTCAAGTAACCTTCCCAGTACTTTACGCATTGTCAATGAGTCATCCACAACAAGTGCTCTGTCTTTTTTAGCAACTTTTTTAACTTTTGACTTAACATGTTTGACCGTTACACCACCCGCTGATAATACATCTCTGTTAGCAATCTGGACTGGATTCATAATCAAGATAATATGACCATCACCAGTCACTGTGGCACCAACAATACCTGGAACGCGTGCAAGTTGAGGACCAATTTCCTTCATGACCACCTCTTGATTACCGACCACTTCATCAACATGTAAGGCCACCCTGTGTGCACCGCTTCTGAGTAAAATTACTGATGCGTATGGCAAATCATCAATGTGATGCTCTTGGTGATCTAATAACTTGGCTAAATGATGCAATGGATAATCGACATTAGACCAAACAACCTTACCCTCTGCATAAGCTGCAACCAAATCATTACGCTTAATCTTCTGTGCTTGCTCAATCATTGCGACTGGTATCGCATAAGTATCCTCCCCTGCACGCACCACTAAAACTTGTGCAACTGATTGAGTAATTGGAAGGTAAATGTTGAATGTTGAGCCTTTACCTGCTTCGCTCGACATGTCGATTCGTCCGCCAAGACTACTAATATCATTTCGAACAACGTCAAGCCCAACACCACGACCTGCAATTTGTGTTACGTCATCAGCTGTAGAGAAACCAGGCTCAAAAATCACAGATAATAATGTATCTTCTGTGATGTCCTGACTCTCTTGTAATAAATTGTTTTTTATCGCTTTTTGTTTAACTTTCTCTAAGTCAACGCCACCACCATCATCGCTGACAATGATATTGATTTCATCATTCAGTGTGCGTACATTGATATTAATTTTACCCACTTCGCCCTTGCCAGTGGATTGGCGATCCGCTTTGCTTTCAATACCGTGCGCAACTGCATTACGTAATAAATGTTCCAGTGGTGCACCAATTCTGTCCAGCACACCACGATCGATTTCTGTTGCCTCCCCATCAATGACAAGCTCTAAAGCTTTATTCAATTCACGTGCAGTTTGTCTAACAATTCGCTGCATCCTTTCGGATATTTGTTTAAATGGCAACATCCGCACACCTAGCAACCCTTGTTGAAGGTCACGGTTCATCCGGTTTTGTTGTTGCAGCGCAGCCTCGGTTTGGTCCAAATTACTGAGCAAACCGCTTTGGATAGTGCTGACGTCGTTCACGCTTTCAGCAATCATACGTGTCAATTCTTGTAAGCGAGTGAATCGGTCAAACTCTAAGGGGTCAAATGACTCGTTAGCTTCTTGCAAAATATTCATCCGAGACTGCATTTGTGTCTCGGCTTCAATTTCTAATTCACGTAAATAGCTGCGCAAACGCACCAAACTATCAGTTAAATCATTTGATGACTGCTTGAAGCCAACCATCTCACGATCAATTCTAGATCGAATAATAGACACCTCACCAGCTTCATTAATGAGACGGTCTAACACTTCTGCACGCATACGCAAAAACTGTGATTTTCTGTCGATAGATCTTGCTACATGTAGAGCATCGTCATCTTCGGGCGCGATAACCTCTGTATCTGTTGCAGTCTCAGTCGGTTCATCATGACTGTCAAAAAAGGCAGCCATTTTATCCAACTCGACAAACATGACATCAAAATCACTATCTGTAGGTGTTTTTTTACTGATTTTGAGAATAAACTCTTCTAATTCATGTGCAATGGTTCCAATATCAGGCTGTGAAGCCATACGTGCACTACCTTTGAGCGTATGTAATGCACGCTGCAACGCATCAGAATGTGTTTTTACTTTTGGTTTGGCCTTCCATGCTCGCAGTTCTGTTCCAATCTCAGGCAACAGCTCGTTTGCTTCTTCAACAAACATTTCAAGCAGTTCTGGATTAACATCTTTGGTATTGATTTTGCCTTCTGAATCAGTCTGTGAAACAACTGGTGTAAGCTGTTCAGTCGCAGCAACTGGCTCTGCTTCATGATGTAGATCAGAATCTTCTTGTACTACATCAGCCACAGGAGCAACAGTGACTTCTGCTTCACTTTCAATATCTTCGGCATTACCCTCAACTACAATCTCTTCTTCATAGAGCACATGATCAACAATCTCTGAAACTGCTTTATTCTCAGTTGCTTTTTCAGCTGCTTCTTTAAGCAAATTGATAAGCGCTCTTTGCGCTCTGGGCATCTTCAGTTCAGATGCACTCTGCCACATCTTAGCAATAACTTTAGTGGTGTTTGCATATAGTTCTAATAAGTCTGGAGTCCAGTTATGCGCAACCTCATCAAGCCAGTTTTCCAAAGCGCGACATAATTCACCCATCGGTTGAAAACCTGCTGCTAATGCATTACTAGCAAGTGTGTGAATTGCATGTCTTGCCGCTTTTTCAGGGCTAGTGGTTTTATGATCGGTTAACTTAACGACATCTTGCTCAACTAGTGTCAGATTATGCATACTTTCATTGAGAAAAATCTCATACAGCTGTCGACTGATTTTATGTTTGCCACTAATTAGCACATATGGCTCAGGTTCCTTACTCTCTGACACCGCATCATCTGCTTTCTTGACCTCAGTATTTGCTAAATTTTGTGCTTGCTGCAACCAATAGGCTTGGTCTACGTTTGCTACATTGTTGGCTCTGAGTTCTGCTGCCCACTGTGCAAAAGCAGCAGTAATTTCTTCTAATTTTTTTATTTGAGCGGGGTTTAAGATATCCTTCTTGTCCAGAATACCATTTAAGAACTTTTCAACGCTTGCAGCAACTTCAGCTTGTCCCACCAAACCAACAGTGCGCCCACTTCCCTTCAGCGTATGATAGCTACGCCTTACTTCAACTAAAGGCTCATGCTCAGTTTCATTCACCCGTAAGGCCTGAAGGTTTTGCGCAATGAGGGCTAACACCTCCTCGGCCTCTGTTAAATAAATATCCAGCAACTCTTCGTCAAACGCTTGGTCTGCTATTGTATTTTGAGGATGCGCTGCTGCTTCGTGTGTTGTAGCAATTTGTTCATGGCCTTCTATTGGACTTTCCGTTGCATCTGCATCCTCTTCAAACGCCATACCAGTTGCTTCTAATGCCAAATTTAATCTATCAATAGCACCTTCAAGTGCTTTTGTTGACTCTGGTCTCACATTTGGCATTTCATTCGCATACAAGCCAACCATGCTCAGGCTCTCAGCGATTAATTCAAAATCATCTTGTTTACCGTGGTAACCTTCTTGCTGAAAATACTGGATATATTGACTACATGCCTTAATAATTTTTGTTGGCGTTGGCAGATTGAGCATATCAAAAATGGCAGCCACTTGTTTTAATGGCGCTGGGGTTAATGATAATGTTGACTTATCTTCTGGGGCTCTAAAGTAAGTGTCTAACGCTTGCTCAACTACTTTTAATGACGCGTTGATATCTTTAACAACAGCAATGATGGTATCTCTATCCAATGCACTTGTCGCACGTTCCGCAGTCAGCACATCATCTAAACCTGTTGCTATCGCATCTAGGCGCTTAATTTCGGATAGTAGATGTTGTATGGTGTCAGCATCCAAGTTTTGGTAGTGTGTCAGTGCGCTATCTAGTTGATGCAAGGCAGTAGCAACTTCGATTAGCGCAACCTGCGTTGTTTTCGTTTTATCATCACGTAAAATGATGCTTGCTTGTAATAATGCATTGAACAAACCAACGACTGCTGGCTGGCTAAGTTTAGCCGTTAGTTGCTGACTATCGTTTAATTTGTCAGTAAATTTAGTAATCAGGACGTTATCTAAATCAACCAGAGCATGATCAGCATTGATATCAATTTTTTCAAAGTCGATACTGTTTGATACATCCTCCCAAATTTCACGCAGTACCTCTAACAATCCTTTCAGCTCTTCGATTACATTGAGTTCGTTTTCATCAGATGGGGTTTGCGTTGACAATACGGATGCCGTTTTATCAACAACACCATCTAAAGCAAACACTTCTTTTACTTTTAAAACCGTCTCATTACCGACATTACTAATCGCAACATAATATAAAAGGTCACGCAAAAGTGCGTTGTTGGATTTATTTTCACCCGTTAGTAACGATTTAAATTCTTGATCTAAGCGCCTGCATAACTTTTTTGCAGATAGGTTGTCTGCAATTTGAGGTACATGTAATGTTTGCACAAAGGCACTTGAGGCCCACCATAAGGTTTTAACATTACTTTTGTGCTGCGCGGCTGTAACGTTATTCAGTGATTCGTACATACTATTTAACGCATCAGCATCCTTAGACTGCATCCATTTTAGGAGCGATTTCTGGTACAGCAAACGCTGCTCTGCAATAAACTGATGGTATTCTTCTTCGCTATACTCCTTACTTGCTACTTCTTTTGGTACGGAGTTGCTTGTATCAGGGAAAAAAAGTTCGCTTTCTTCAACACTTTCACCCATTACGGTAACGACAGGCTTAAGTACAGGATATAGGCGTAACGGAATATCAGGTGAGCCATTCAGTAGTTCTTGTATATAATACTTCAACGTTTTGATTGCCTTAGAAAAGGCTTCAATAGTTTCAGTCGTCGCTGGAAGCTCTTTCTTCTCCAGTCTTGATGCGAGCCGCTCTAGATGGCTACAAAATAATTTACAGCCTTCCAAACCAACCATATCCAATGCACCTGATGCTTGGTATAAGTGCGTTTGTGCAAAACGCAGCCCAGAAGTTTCTTCAGGGTTCGCATTTAATGCATCAACACTTTCCAATACTGAATCCAGCGATTGGTTAATGTCATCTTTTACCCAAGTTAATGGGCCTATATCAAAGCTATCAGACACCTAAAATAAACTCCAATTTTGCTGATGCAGATTATGACAATTTGAAACCAGCAACTGATTTACGTAAGTCATCAGCTAGCGCAGTTAATTGCACAATAGATTCTGTTGTTTGTTTAGTACCATCCGTTGTAAGTGTCGTAATCTCTTGAATCTGTTGCATATTTTTTGTCACTTGTGACGCAGCTTCTGTTTGCGCTTCAGTTGCGGTAGAAATCGACTGAATCAAGCGCGCCAAATTATTGGTAACCGTTTCAATCTCTGTCAACGCTTGTCCCGCAGCATCGGATAATCGAGCTCCTTCAACCACACCTTCCGTGCTTTTCTCCATCGCAGCTACCGCACTATTCGTGTCGGTCTGAATGGTTTTAACAATCGCACCAATTTGCTTCGTCGCCTCAGAAGAACGCTCAGCCAATCGCTGAACCTCTTCCGCAACCACAGTAAAGCCTCTACCTGCTTCACCAGCTGATGCTGCCTGAATCGCTGCATTCAACGCAAGAATATTAGTTTGTTCTGTAATGTCAGAAATCAACTCAACGATCTCACCAATCTCCTGTGAGCTTTCACCTAATCGTTTAATTCTTTTTGATGTTTCTTGAATTTGCTCACGAATGCCGTTCATACCAGCAATCGTATTTTGTACCGCTTGAGAGCCTTGTGAAGCTGCTTGCAGAGAGCGCTGGGCCACTTCTGCAGCTTGACTAGCGTTAGTAGACACTTGCAAGATTGAGTTTGTCATGCCATTAACAGCCTCTGTAGTCTCAGCAATTTGTTGCGATTGCATCTCAGCAGCTTCCAACAGTGCCGTTGAAGTGCCCTGCGCCGCACCAGTAGCCGCATTCACCTGCTCTGTCGCACGGTTAATCTCCGTCACCACGTCACGCAAGCTATCAATCGTATAGTTAACTGAATCGGCAATCGCGCCTGTAATATTTTCTTTAACCTGTGCGCGTACTGTCAGATCACCTTCTGAAAGGTCTCCCATCTCATCCAAAAGTTCCAAAA
>CAXIBZ010000047.1:0-9133 GCA_964022105.1 uncultured Methylophilaceae bacterium | reverse complement strand
TAGTTGGACACAAGGTGTGGATGCCGCGCAGCTCACCAGCGCTAGCATGGCTGAAACTCTAGGTGATAATGGGAATATAATTATTGCCATTGCAACAGCCTTTTTTGCATTCTCTACCTTAATTGGCTGGAGCTATTATGGTGAAAAGGCGATTGAATTTTTATTTGGTGGCCGAGCGATCAGAATTTACCGCGTATTTTTTACAGTCGCAGTGATGATTGGTGCAATGACTAGCTTGAATTTTGTCTGGAACTTTTCTGATTTAATGAACGGATTAATGGCCATTCCGAACTTAATTGGCTTGCTCTTACTATCTAAAATCATCAAACAAGAGACGGAACGTTACTTTTCTAATCAAAAAAGTTAAATAGGAACCCAATATGACGCAGCACAGAGGCGCCTGGAAAAATCGTTGGACTTTTATGTTAGCAACTGCGGGCTCCGCAATCGGCTTGGGCAATATATGGAAATTGCCATACATGATTGGCGTTAATGGTGGTAGTGCATTTGTATTAGTGTTTATCGTTTGTATTTTATTCGTTGGAATTCCGCTGATGATGACTGAAATTCTACTTGGTCGTCGAGCACAACAGAACCCGCTCAATGCTATGCAAACACTAGCAAAGGAAGCAAATTCATCAAGCAGATGGCGTTATATAGGCGGCATGGGCATGCTAGCTGGTGTGCTTATTTTAGGATTCTACAGTGTCATTGGCGGTTGGGTACTTACCTATATTAGCTACTCAGCACAAAATAGCTTTTCAGGCATCACTGCAGCTCAATCCAGTGAAAACTTTGCCACACTGCTAGCATCACCATTTACTTTATTTTTTTGGCATACCATTTTCATGATGATGACCATGGGCGTAGTGGCAAAGGGCGTGAATTCAGGCCTGGAAAAAGCAAACAATTTTCTAATACCAGCTTTATTTGCTATTTTATTAATACTGCTGGGCTACAGTATGTCAGTGGGCGATATTGGCACTGCGGCTAGCTTTATGTTCAAACCAGACTTTTCAAAAATTACGCCAGTTGCCGTATTATCGGCGCTCGGACATGCCTTTTTCTCTCTAAGCTTAGGGATGGGCTCAGTAATGGTTTATGGCTCATACTTAAAGCGAGATGTTTCTATTGCTCGCACCACTATTTATATTGCACTATTAGACACGACGCTAGGTTTATTGGTAGGGCTTGCCATTTACTCGCTAGTCTTTGTAAACCACTTGGAACCAAATGCTGGGCCTGGTTTAATTTTTCAAACGCTTCCAATTGCATTTGGACACATGCCATGGGGTAATCTTATTGGCACACTTTTTTTTATGTTAGTAGGCTTTGCCGCTTGGACATCGGCGATTTCTTTGGTAGAACCCACCATTGCATGGATAGTTGAAAATACTCAAATTAAGCGTTTTCATGCGTGTTTAATGCTAGGCATTATTATCTGGTTAATAGGTATAAGCGTTCTGCTATCTTTCAACTTGTGGAAAGATGTCAAAATCATATTTGGTTTAGGCATTTTCGATACATTGGATAAGCTTACATCCACGATTTTTTTACCACTAGGCGGATTGCTGATGGCATTATTTGCAGGTTATTTTATGAAAAAACATCACGTTCAGGAAGAACTTGATTTAAATAATACTAGCTTTGGTTTATGGAAAACTGCAAATAACATTATTGCGCCTATCGCCATTATTGCTGTGTTCCTCTATTTGTTTGGTTTAGTCAAATAATAGTTTCTTAATGAATTAACAGATATTAAAAAAGCCAGCTTAATGAGCTGGCTTTTTTTTAACTTATACCACCCGTTTAAAGTGACATTATCCATTTAACAATTGTTTGGATGTCACCATCTTTGACTTGTGGACTGTTCGCTGGCATAGGGATTGGACCCCAAACACCACTACCACCTTTTTTCACTTTATCAACCAACTTACCCTCGGCTGATTTATCGCCTTTGTATTTTGCAGCAACATCTTTAAACGCTGGACCTAATACTTTTTTATCCACGCCATGACATGCCAAACAACCACTCTTTTGTGCTAAAGCTTGGTCTGCTGCTGCTTGACCTGCAATAAGCAATGAGCCTGCAGCTACTACTGTTAATAAAAATGCTTTCATGCTATCTCCTTGAATTCTTATAAATTTCAACCGTCTGGCTATCATACCTATAAAAAAAATTTCTACAACAATTCTAGCATGCCCTTAAGAAAATTTTTAAACCATCTAAATTTGTTGCCAACCAGTTTAACGCTTAAATCCAACTTAGGTTGACACATTAAAAAGTTATTGTATGTCTTCTTTACTCATAAGCATTATAAGTAAATGACTCAACATTGTATTCAACTGTCATCACATGCGTTCTATGTGGATTAATAATGACAGAGTTCTCCAATGAGTTAGTCGACTCAACACAAATCATTCTGCGCCATTCATCACCACTACCCATATCCCCTAAAGCATGCGCCTTTTCTTCCCATGGCGTCCAGACTACTGTATTACTACTTCCAGATTTTTGTACACGAATCAACCGATTAAATCCAGAATCGTGAATCACGCAATCGGAAGTATGGTCCATATAAATGCGGTCAAATTCACCATCAAACTGCAAAAATCCATTTTCTACTGAACGTTCATATTTTTTCAATTTATCGGCATACACACACTCTTGCAAACCTGTTATTTTCACATTTTGTATGTCACTTACCGCAAGATAAGTGTGGAAACCTTCTCCAATTCTAAAAGGATGATCTGCTTTATTGGTTGTCGCTAATTCCATTTTTAAGCGTCGTCCAACAATCACCGTAAGTGTAACGGCATAGGCATAGCTTAGTTGACGTTTTGCATCGGGCGTCTGCACCATCTCTAATGCGATGCGCGTCGCACCATTATAAATAGTGTCTACATCGATTACACGCCATGGAATTACGCGCGCAAAGCCATGCGGACATAATGTACCATCCGTTGGATGCGCACCAAACCATGGCCAACAAATAGGCACCCCACCTCTGATTGAACGCCCTTGCACATATCGCGCGTGATCAGACAACCATAAAACAGGCTCCTTTAGGTGTTTTGGATGAAACTGCATCACATGTGCGCCTTGCAATGCAATTTTCGCCTTTGCAAACTCATTCTCTACTAGAAGATATTGCAGTCCATTCTCATCTTCTGTCATGCTAATTTGCGGATGCTTTTCTACCACTTCTGGCACCAAGCTCTGAATAATGCACAAATTTTCTTCAACTGCCCCTGATTTAGACATTTCTATATTTACTTTCTACTTAGTCTCTATTTTCTATTTGCTCTACGTTTCGGACAGCACCAAAAGCTGCACTAGTGGACATTGCTGCATAAGCACGTAATGCTGGAGAAACATATCTTTCTCGTTGCACTGGTTTCCATGCATTTTTTCCTTTTGCGTCCATTTTGGTGCGCCTTTCTGCTAATGCTTCATCACTTATTTTAAGGTTAATTGTCCGATTTGGAATATCAATTTCAATGATATCTCCTTCCTCTACCAGCCCAATTGCACCACCTTCTGCCGCTTCTGGTGATGCATGGCCTATACTTAAACCAGATGTTCCACCAGAGAATCTACCATCAGTTAATAAAGCACATTCCTTGCCAAGCCCTTTTGATTTAAGGTATGAAGTTGGGTACAACATCTCTTGCATCCCAGGACCACCACGTGGGCCTTCATAACGAATCACAACAACATCACCTGCTTTAACCTTATCGGCTAGAATTGCCTCAACTGAAGCATCTTGCGATTCGAAAACACGCGCCTTGCCTGTAAATTTCAAAATACTTTCATCAACACCAGCGGTTTTGACTATACAGCCATCAAGCGCAATGTTGCCATATAGCACGGCCAAGCCACCGTCTTTTGAGTAAGCATGCTCTACATCTCGGATGCAACCGTTTGCGCGATCTGTATCCAGCGTTGGCCACAACATGCTCTGAGAGAATGCAATTGTCGTTGCAATGCCGCCAGGTGCTGCGCGATAAAACTTTTTAACATCTTCATCATCAGTCGTTGCAATATCCCATTTATCTAATGCGGCACCCATGCTAGGAGAGTGCACGGTCGGGATATCCCGATGAATCAAACCGCCTCGACTTAACTCTGCTAGTATTCCCATCACGCCACCAGCGCGATGAACGTCTTCCATGTGATATTTTGAGGTTGCTGGTGCAACTTTACTAACACATGGGACTTTTCGAGATATTCGGTCTATATCTTTCATTGAAAAAGGAATCTTGGCTTCGTGTGCAGCTGCTAACAGATGTAAGACTGTGTTGGTACTACCCCCCATCGCCACATCCAAACTCATTGCATTTTCAAATGCCTTAAAACTAGCAATATTTCTTGGTAACACAGATTCATCGTCTTGCTCATAATAGCGCTTTGTAATTTCTACAATAGTCCTACCTGCTTGCAAAAATAATTGTTTACGTGCGCCATGCGTTGCTAACGTAGAACCATTGCCAGGCAAACTAAGTCCCAATGCTTCTGTTAGACAATTCATAGAGTTTGCTGTAAACATCCCAGAACATGATCCACATGTCGGACAAGCAGAACGCTCGATGGCTTCGGACTTTTCATCTGAGACATTATCATCAGCAGCTGCAACCATTGCATCCACTAAATCCAGCTTCATCGCTTCACCTTGCCAGTTCACCTTACCAGCTTCCATTGGTCCGCCTGAGACAAAAATAACGGGGATATTTAAACGCATTGCAGCCATTAACATGCCAGGGGTGATTTTGTCACAATTTGATATGCAAACAAGCGCATCAGCACAATGTGCATTGACCATATATTCAACGCTATCAGCAATTAAATCTCTACTGGGCAGGCTATACAACATGCCGCCGTGTCCCATTGCAATACCATCATCCACCGCAATGGTATTAAACTCTTTTGCGACACCGCCGGCACGTTCGATTTCCCGTGCAACTAACTGTCCTAAATCTTTCAGGTGGACATGCCCTGGAACAAACTGTGTAAATGAATTGGAGACCGCGATAATTGGTTTTTCAAAATCACCATCTTTCATGCCAGTTGCACGCCATAATGCGCGCGCACCTGCCATATTGCGGCCATGCGTGGTAGTTCTTGAACGATACTGAGGCATAATCTAATCCAACATTAACTAATATAATGCGTAATTTTAAACTATGCTGACTTTTTCAGCATGTGTTAATTCAAATTGCTAGTGAATCATTTGCTGTGACACTACATGTAGAAATGCCGAAAATGGTAATGGTTTACTGTAAAAATAACCTTGTGCCTGATTGCACCCATATTCTTTCAAGAGTTTTGCTTGCTCATTAGTTTCTATACCCTCTGCGACCAACTCTTTATTTAAGCTCTGTGCCATTGCGATAATTGCTTTAACCAGTGACGCAGCACTTGCAGTATGGGTAATGTCCATCACAAATGAGCGGTCAATTTTAACCTGTTTAATTGGAAATTTACTCAAATAAGCAAGTGCAGAGTAACCAGTGCCAAAATCATCAATAGATAAAGTAATCCCCATTTTGTCAATTTTCATCAAAGTCTCAAGTGCTAAATTGGTGTCCTGAAGCAAAAGGCTTTCTGTCATCTCCAGGGTAATCCATTCAGGCCTGCAGCCAGTTGTCTCTAAACAACGTTGTAAGTTTTCAATAAAACAATTCCCAGAAAATTCTTTTGTGGAGACATTAATTGCAATATTCAGCGGTTCTAGCCTATTCTTATTTAATTGAGCGGCTACTTTGCATGCGGTTTCTAGTACCCAGGCACCTATCTCAATAATCAGCCCACTTTCTTCGGCTATTGGTATAAATTTGTCTGGTTCAATCTGACCTAACACATGACCATGCCAGCGCAACAAACACTCAGCACCAACTACTCTGCCCAAGTTCATATCAACTTTTGGTTGATAAAGTAGGAAAAACTCTTTTTTCTGAATGGCGTATCTCAGGGCTGTTGCGATAGCCAAATGTTCCATCGCTTCTTGCGTTAACTCTGGAGAGTAAAATTGGAAATTATTTCGCCCTTGCTTTTTAGCATCATACATTGCTGTATCTGCATATTTAATTAAATCTTCCACACTATCGCTATCCATCGGATAGCAGGCTATCCCAATACTGGCGCTTATAAAAAAATTGATTTCATCAATTGTGAATGGAGCTGACAGTTTTTCTGCTATTTTTTCTGCTAATGTTTTTAACTGGGCTTTATCCTTATAATCAGACACTAAAATAGCGAACTCATCACCCCCTATACGTGCAACTGTATCTATAGCTCTTACCGTAGAAGCTATCCTTTTTGCTGCTTCAACCAGCAACTCATCACCAACAACATGGCCTAAGGTATCATTGATTTCTTTGAACAAATCTAAATCCATAAACAATAAAGCAAAGCGGGAGCCAGCTTTTGCAAGCTTCTGTAACTCTTGATTGATTAAGCTGCGATTTGGCAATGAAGTCAGGGCATCGTGATAGGCCATATACTCCAAATCATCCCGGTATTTACTAATCTCCGAGACATCATTGGCAATGGTTAATGCACCAATAACTTGATGGTGCTCATCAAACTCTGGGAGCAAAGTCACCATGTTGACAATGATTTTTCCTTCCTCTTCACAATGCATTTCAAAAGTTTGCTTTTCACCATGAAACAGAACATGCATTAACCTAGCTTGAAATTCTTCTGCAGTAATATTCTTGATTGTAGGAATCCACATCTCCTCAGGCGTTTTTCCAATGAGAACACTCGCATTTTCATGGTTCGTGTTTACAAAGGTACGTTTACAATTCGTATCGTAACGAACAATTGTGAGCGGTAGGTTTTTTAATAAAGATGTAAATTGCAAGTCTTTCTCTGTAATTGTAGAGAGCAACCGTCTTTCTTCTGTAATGTCTCTTGCATACCCTACTGTGCCTATCACTTCATTATTAACAATTACTGGCGCTTTATAGGTTTCAGCCCACGACGCAGAGCCATTCTTCTTTTTTACTTTTTCTACCAAGGTGATAGGCTCACCAGACTCCATCACTTTCAAATCATCTTCAATATACGTTTTTGCCAGCAGGGGCGACCAAAAATCATAATCTGTTTTACCTTCTAATAATTTAGTGTCAGATGCACCCGCCATCTCAGCATAAGCAATATTAGCTGCCAATATACGGCTATCTTTATCCTTCAACCAGATCATAAAAGGAATGCTATCTAAAATAGTTTTGTGGTAGACACTTGTTCGTGTTAGCTCTTGTTCAAGAAGTGGCTTTACTTCTGCAGACTGTTTTATTATCAGCAAACCAAGTAAAGACTGCTCAGCATTTATAATAGGCGCTACTGATAATATGGTATCAGTAGTTTGTTTTTGACCTTTTGCCTTTGTAACGACTTCGGGGCGTTTAGATCGAGTAACTGCATCTAAAACTTCACCATATTGCAGCAGCTGATTTTTTGCAAATGCTGTTGCATACGCTTGGCCTAATACCTGCTCAG
Source organism: uncultured Methylophilaceae bacterium (assembly GCA_964022105.1). GTDB lineage: Bacteria > Pseudomonadota > Gammaproteobacteria > Burkholderiales > Methylophilaceae. The sequence continues at coordinate 1,629 of CAXIBZ010000047.1, read as the reverse complement.
CAACCATACCATTCTGCTTTAAAGCAGCGTCATTGATATACACAACACGATGCAGAGTATCCAATACCATTATTTGATCCATCGATGTATCAAATAATGGGCCAAATGACGGTATCAAACCTTCAATCAAGGAAATGTCTGTACTTAATCGGTCTTTTTTCGACTGGTTTGTTATTGATTTTTTTAGCTGCACATTGGCCCCCGATTTTTTTTATTACATACTCACACTTGCCGATATGTTTTCTTATTATGCAAAAATATACAGCTTAAATCCCCCTACGCCAAATATTTTTTACTGTAGTATATAGACCTGTAACCTAATGACGACTATTTTAAGATGCTAGTACACCCACAATTCGACCCTGTTGCTATCCATATCGGCTCTTTTGGTATTCACTGGTATGGCTTGATGTACCTTACAGGATTTTTGGGGTTTCTGTTTTTGGGTCAATATCAAATTAAGCACAAACCATGGTTTAATTGGGAAAAAACCATGCTAGATGATGCCTTATTTTATGGTGCGCTGGGTGTCATTATAGGCGGACGTTTGGGTTATGTGCTCTTTTATCAAGCAACTTATTTTCTACAACACCCATTAGAAATTTTTGCGGTTTGGCAAGGCGGCATGAGTTTTCATGGTGGCTTTCTGGGTGTGCTTGCTGCTATGTATCTATTTAACAAAAAATACCCTCAACCTTGGTTAAAAACGATGGACTTTGTAGCGCCACTAGTCCCAATTGGTTTAGGTGCTGGCCGCATGGGTAATTTTATTAATGGAGAGCTTTGGGGGCGTGTCACAAACGCCAGCATAGGCATGATTTTCCCGCAAGCGGACAACCTACCACGCCATGCATCACAGCTTTATGAATTTGCACTTGAAGGCGTGTTACTTTTTATTATTTTATGGTGGTTTTCAAGAAAACAGAGACCAATTGGCGCAGTTTCAGCATTATTCCTAGTTGGATACGGAAGCTTTAGATTCTTGGTTGAGTTCACTCGTCAACCAGATGACTTTCTCGGCCTAATTGGCATGGGTTTATCAATGGGTCAGTGGTTGAGTATGCCTATGATATTGGCAGGCATCTGGATGCTGCGTGCTGCCTATCTTCAGCGTTTTGAAAAACAATAATTTTAGTTGTCGAAATCATAACATTCTTATCAACTTTACATCAGCTAGATTGCCACCCATCACGTATCACTAAAATTTTTAATTAAAAATCATAGTGTTATCTCGCATGTGACAAATCCACATCTTGGCATAGCTATTGCTCCAAATGAAGTACCTTAATCTATTAATAAAAGTTCTATGAAAAGCATCATTGAAAAACTATTTAGGCGCAATGTACCAAGCTACAACTACATCGTTACCGAGTACAAGCCCAGTCGTGGCAAAGCCATGAGTAAGCCTGCAAGGCTAACTGAGTACGATCTAGAGTCAAATACTAACGCAGACGAAATGGATATTGATAATATTTACAAAAAGAATTGAGCGCTACCAATTAACAACAGCGGTTTATTCCCTTCCATTTGTCATCTTGCCAAAGCTTAAAAAACGCCTGTCGCGATAATGGTGGTGGCACATCAAAAGATGTTGCATGAAATTCAGCGGGATGTTTGAGATAGCGCCCA
>CAXIBZ010000046.1:0-9135 GCA_964022105.1 uncultured Methylophilaceae bacterium | reverse complement strand
TTATTTATTTCCATGAAGTATCTACCATATCAAGCATATCAAGTAATCTGTTGCCATACATGCAAGCAAGCTATTTTAAAGTTTTTGCCGCGCTCGTATTTGCCAGTGGCATTATTGCTTGGTGGTTGGTGCTAACAACAGAAAGTAGACGTGTTGCGCAAGAAGAGTCTAACCGCCAAACTGGCTTGTTGATGCGAGAGATAGAGTTACATAAGCAAACGGATGCCGAGCTGCAACTTGCGCGACAGCATGCAGAACATGCCAATCAAGCCAAGAGTCGCTATATCACAGGTATCAGCCATGAACTGAGAACGCCGCTTAACAGTATTTTAGGTTATGCACAATTATTAGATAACGATAACAACATCCCTGAAAATAGAAAACAAGCGATACGGGTCATCAGGCGTAGTGGCGAACATTTACTATCATTAATCGAAGGAACGCTAGATATTGCCCGCATTGAGAGCGGAAAATTGACGTTTGAAAATAAGCTCATTCAATTTCCAGAGTTCATTGATCAAATCGTCAGTATGTTTGAATTGCAGGCGCGTAATAAAGGGTTGGACTTTAAATTCATCATCAGTGGCAAACTACCTGCATTTGTGAAAGCAGATCAAAAACGTCTTACACAAATACTCATCAATATCTTAGGTAACTCACTTAAGTTTACAAATACTGGTGGGATTACTTTCAAAATAAGATATGCAAACGAGCTTGCTCATCTGGAAATTACAGATACAGGGCCTGGCATCCCAGAGTCTGAGTACAACAAAATTTTTGAGCCATTTGCGCGTGGAAGTGCCGCAAATCGTGTTAACGTCGGTGGTACTGGATTGGGGTTAACCATTAGCAAGCTACTTACTGAGTTAATGGGCGGAGAGCTGACATTTACCAGTAAAGTTGGTGTTGGTACTACATTTATCATCAATTTATTTTTGCCCCAAGTCGAGCGGGATGCAGGGGAGTTCAATGTGAAGCATACCTCGCGTATTGCTTATAAAGGACACAAACGTAAAATTCTGATTGTAGATAATGAAGAGGTTGATAGAGAGCTCGTTATTAATATACTAGAGCCCTTAGGGTTTGAGATGGCACAAGCGGCAACAGGGCAAGAATGTTTGGATATCTATGAAACATTCAAACCTGATATCATTTTGATGGACTTGGCGATGCCAGTGATGGATGGCTGGGAAGCTTCCTATATTATTCGGAAGGTTCATCAATCAAATACCATCATTGGTATAGTGTCGGCTAATGCATTTGATCAAAATTTGGAAAATTCAGCAGGCATTGACTCTAGTGACTTTATCGTCAAACCAGTTAGTGTTGAAGAGTTACTCGACTGGATTGGTCAAAAACTGAGCCTAGAGTGGATAACTAGCGAATCAATAATCGAGAATTATGTACAAATAATTAATGAGCAAAATATTAACGATATTGCTGTATTAGAAATTAATTCACCTCCTCAGGATGTTCTGAATCAATTGCTGGCATCGGCTAATATTGGTCATGCTAAGAAAATCAATAAACAGTTAGATATGATTGATAATGACAACCCAGATTACAAAGCCTTTATTGAACGGATGCGAATGTTGTCAGCAAAATTTCAATTTAAGGAAATGCAAAAATTTTTGCAAGAGATGACAAAATGATGAACAGTGAGCAAACTGGAAAGCAATCCTTGCTTGTACTTATTGTTGATGATGTGCCTGATAATCTTGCCGTGTTACACGATGCACTAGATGAATCTGGGTATACAGTGCTGGTTGCCAATTGTGGTGAAACGGCGTTAGAAATTGCGGCGGAAGCTGAGCCAGACGTTATATTGCTTGATGCAATTATGCCTGAGATGGATGGTTTTGAAGTGTGCAAGGCGCTTAAGGCTAGTAATAAGACCAGCCATATTCCTGTTATATTCATGACAGGTTTAACTGAGACAGAGCATGTTGTTGCAGCGTTTCAAGCAGGTGGAGCTGATTACGTGACGAAGCCAATCCGCGTGAATGAAGTGTTGGTCAGAATGAGCTCGCACTTGCAAACGTCTAGAGAAGTGAGGCAAGCACGAAGTGCTTTAGATGCTTTTGGGCAAGCTGCAATTGCCATTACACCACAGGATGGAAAAATTATCTGGCAGACACCACTCGCGCGTGACTGGATGAAAGCATATTTCCTCGATGGCATTGGACTAACTGAAGTGAGAGATATTCTAACGCCACATGAGGTGCTCAGTTGGATAACTAAAGCGTATCAAGAGGATGTTAGTGGTCAGACTTTAGAGCCTTTAATCATCATTCAAAGTGCAAAACGCTTGACCTTGAGTCCTGCTGATTTAACGAGTGATGAACAATGGATGATTGTGTTGCGTGAAGAGTCTGATGTCGCGCAAATTGAGGCATTAATGCATTTGTTTAAACTCACGAAACGAGAGTCAGAAGTGTTGTACTGGACAATTAAAGGTAAAACCAGTCGTGACATTGGCGACATACTTGGCTCTAGTCCCCGCACAGTGAATAAGCATTTGGAACATGTTTTTGTAAAACTTGGAGTAGAAACAAGAACGGCTGCCGCTTCACTGGCAGCTTCGAAACTCCGCAATATCATTTAGCTATCAACTTTTCTTCTTGTTTGGTAGGTTTCTGTGTGAAATAAAGCCATGAAAACGACCTATCTTGGTTGTCGCCCACCTATTTTTCAACTAAAGTGACGTGCAAATACCAAACCTAACTAATTGGTACAATCAGCAATAAAAATGAATTGAATGCACCTATGAGCCTAGAAAATCACACCCCGATGATGCGACAGTATTTGTCGATGAAAGCACAGCATCCCGATATGTTGCTATTTTTCAGGATGGGTGATTTTTACGAATTATTTTTTGAAGATGCAGAAAAAGCTGCACGTCTATTGAGCATTACGCTCACCCAGCGCGGTAAAAGTAATGGTGAACCAATTAAAATGGCTGGAGTGCCTTACCATGCAGCAGAACAATATTTAGCCAAGCTGGCAAAGCTCGGTGAAGCAGTAGCTATCTGTGAGCAGGTTGGCGAAGTACCAGCCAAAGGGCCTGTTGAGCGTGCCGTTACACGCATACTAACCCCAGGTACTTTAACAGACGCTGCTTTATTAGATGAAACACGTGACAACGTTTTGTTAAGTATCTGCTTCGGCGACGGACTCGTCGGACTTGCGCGGCTTAATTTGGCATCAGGTGAGTTAGTGTTGAGTGAGGTTGCCAAGGGATATTTAGCCCAAGAGTTAGAACGCATAAACCCAGCGGAAATTGTATGTGCTGATACTGCTCAGCATCATGCAATTACACAACATAAAGCCCCTAAAAAACATATTGCAGCCTGGCAATTTGATTTCGAAACAGCGACTAATGTGCTGACCCAGCAGTTGAATACGATAGATTTAAAGGGATTTGGTTGTGCTGAATTAACTGTAGCGGTTTCCGCTGCAGGTGCTTTGCTAGAGTATGTTAAGCACACACAGCGTACTGCACTGCCACACATCGTAGCACTGTCGGTTGAGCAGACAAGCCAGTATATTCAGTTAGATGCAGCAACACGGCGCAATTTAGAAATTGATACCACCATTAGAGGGGAGGCATCTCCTACACTATATTCACTGCTTAATACAACAAAAACAGCAATGGGAGCACGCTTATTGCGGCATTGGTTACACCATCCTTTACGAGATAGGGCGCTCGTTGTAAAAAGACACGATGCAATTGGTGAATTACTTGCATCAGGTAAACAGCCCTTGTTACATGATTTATTGAGGCAAGTTGCTGACATTGAACGTATTACCGCCAGAATTGCTCTACGAACAGCAAGGCCAAGAGACCTGTCAGCATTAAGGGATAGCTTGAATGAGTTGCCTGCCATTCAAGATACACTACAAGACTGTACTAGTGGGTTGCTGGAAATGCTGATGGTGAATCTGCAAGTCGCACCTGAAGCCTCTGCTTTATTAAAACAGTCGATAAAATCAGAACCATCTACTTTACTGCGTGAAGGCGGTGTTATTGCAGATGGCTATGATGATGAGCTTGATGAATTGCGAGCATTGCAAACCAATCATGGCGATTTTTTATTGCAATATGAAACAGCTGAAAAAGAACGCACTGGGATTAGCAACTTAAAGGTTGAGTACAATAGTGTACACGGTTTTTATATTGAAATTACCCGAGCGCAAGCAGAAAACGCCCCTACAGAATATCGTCGCCGACAAACCCTCAAGAATGTAGAGCGCTTTATTACACCAGAACTTAAGGCGTTTGAAGATAAAGTATTAAGTGCTAACGAGCGTGCGTTGGCAAGAGAGAAAGCCTTATATGACCTAGTGCTGGAGCAGCTGACTACATATATTGCTGCCTTACAAATCAACGCTGGTGCGGTAGCTAGTTTGGATGTACTCTGCTGCTTCGCAGAGAGAGCAGAGAGTCTTGGTTACGTGCAACCACAGTTTGTACAGGATAGTGTTTTAGAAATTGAAGCAGGGCGTCATCCAGTAGTAGAGGAAATCACGCAACCATTTGTTGCGAACGATGTAACGCTTAGTCCATATCGCCAATTACTCCTGATTACCGGGCCAAATATGGGAGGTAAATCTACCTTTATGCGGCAAACAGCGCTTATTGTGTTATTAGCCTGTTGTGGTTGTTATGTGCCAGCAAATGTTGCTAAAATCGGCGAAATCGATCGTATTTTTACTAGAATAGGTGCTTCTGATGATTTAGCTGGCGGGCGTTCAACCTTTATGGTTGAAATGACTGAAACAGCAAATATCTTACATAATGCGACAGAAAAAAGTCTGGTGCTATTAGATGAAATTGGCAGAGGTACCAGTACATTTGATGGATTAAGCCTGGCTTGGGCTGTTGCAAAGCAGTTACTAGAAAAGAACAAGTCACTGACTTTATTTGCTACACACTATTTTGAATTGACCCGCATCGTTGATGAGTTTAAAGAGGCAGCAAATGTCCATTTGGATGCCGCAGAACATGGCAAAGGGATTGTATTTTTGCATAAGGTTGAAGAAGGCGCTGCAAACCAAAGCTATGGCATTCAAGTCGCACAACTTGCAGGGATACCAAAATCTGTCGTGACTGCTGCAAAAAGAAAACTTATTCAGCTAGAAAATAACCAAGTTGCACAAACTGAACATCAACCAGATATGTTTGCTGTTGAAGTGGAACCAGAGGTGGCATTGCATCATCCACTCATCGAAGCCTTGGAATCTGTACAACCAGATGATTTAACACCAAAACAAGCGTTGGCGTTATTGTATTCGCTGAAAGAGCTGCTATAAATGTGTGTTACAGCTTTTCAGCAAATTTTTGTATAACTTATATATTAGTGTTTACACCACGTTAATTTTAGTGATGATGCCCACCCGCTCCATGCACATGCTGATGATCAACTTCTTCTGTTTTGGCCTTACGCACATCTGTGATCGTCGCTTTAAACAATAAGCGCTCACCAGCCCATGGATGATTACCATCTACCACTACCTTACCATCTGCGATATTGGTAATGGTATATAGAATGACTTCGCCGCTTTCATCCTCTCCTTCAAACTGCATGCCTTCTTTTAAGTTATCTGCAGGGAAGGCACTCGCAGGTTCAATTTGTACTAGCTCTTCATCATAATCACCAAAAGCATCATCTGGTTCTAAGGTAACTTCAACAACATCGCCCACACTTTTGCCATGCATCATCTCTTCAACTTTTGGGAAGATGTTGTCATAGCCACCATGCAGATAAGCGACGGGTTCTTTGCTTTCTTCCAGCAGGTCACCTTTGCTGTTTCTCAGTTCGTAAGTCATCGTCACAACGGTGTTCATGGCAATTTGCATATTCTTTCCTAGCAGTTCTGTAAATATAAAATTAGAATTCTATCGGTTTTGCATTGTTTGTGCAGGGGTTATTGGTAAATTAAGTTGAAATTTCATACAGCCAGCCATTAAAAAGCATATGCCTTTTGTTGTAATAAGTGGCGCCAAACCCAAGGAGGTGTTGGGTTTTCAGTTTGCCACAAGCCCAATTTGTTTTTTCTCGCACTTGCTTCTAGAGCAGCTAAGTCAGATTTATTTGAGTAATGTGGATAAAACCAAGCATAGCCGTTTTTGAGCATAAAGCTACCTGCATCTTGTTGATTACAGTATAAATCTCCTAGTTGACGGTGGTACTTATCTATACCATTGATACTGACTTGGATAGCAGCGTTCTGACAAAGCTTCATGAGTGCGCGTCGAGATTTTTTGCCAAAAATTTGATTGCGTTCAGGTGCATCTATATGGTTAAGGCGTAATTTATATGTCTTAGACGCGTCTTGGATTTCTACAGTGTCACCATCATAAAAATAAGTAATGCGTTGCGCTGCGTGCGCTTGATAGCTAAAAATAATAAGGAGGCACAATGCCACTAGCATGAAATAAATAAAACGCATCTAATGCCCGTGTTGATTATCTAAAATACTGTAGTTTTTTTCTGGATAAAGCACAGTTGGTTTAGCCTCTTTCAATAAATCTGGATAATCTTTGCTGTAATGCAGTCCGCGACTCTCATGTCGTTCCATTGCGCTTTGCACGATAAGCTCTGCAACTTGGAGTAAATTACGCAATTCAATTAAATCATTGGTTACTTTAAAGTTGCTGTAGAACTCATGAACCTCATCTCGCAGCATGTGGATACGGTGCATTGCGCGACTTAAACGCTTATCTGTGCGAACAATACCAACATAGTTCCACATAAATCGGCGTAACTCATTCCAGGTATGTGTAATCAAAACCTCTTCATCAGCATCGGTTACCCGGCTTTCGTCCCAGTAGGGAAGTGTCGGTAATGTCTGTTTTTTTGCGGATAATATTTCATGTGCAGCAATTCGACCAAACACCAAGCATTCGAGTAGGGAGTTACTTGCTAATCGATTGGCGCCATGCAGTCCTGTGCATGTCGTTTCACCGATTGCGTATAAATTGGTGATATCGGTTTGTCCTTTTTCATCAACCTTAATACCTCCACATGTGTAGTGAGCGGCAGGTACAACAGGTATCGGTGAAGTCGTTATATCGATACCAAGCTCTAGACAGCGTTGGTAAATCGTCGGGAAATGCTCTTTGATAAATGCGGCAGGTTTGTGACTGATATCAAGCAGAACGTATTCTAAACCACGCTTTTTCATTTCAAAGTCAATCGCGCGTGCAACAATATCTCTTGGTGCCAATTCTGCGCGTTCGTCATGGGCTGGCATAAATCGTCTACCATCCGGTAGTGTGAGTATGCCGCCTTCACCACGCACTGCTTCCGTAATCAAGAATGACTTGGCATGTGGATGAAACAAACAGGTTGGATGAAACTGAATAAACTCCATATTGGCGACACGACAACCAGCACGCCATGCCATGGCAATGCCATCGCCTGTGCTGACGTCTGGATTCGTGGTGTAGAGATAGACTTTGCCCGCGCCACCAGTCGCTAAAACTGTCTGTTGCGCTGCAATCGTCATCACTTTCCCTGATGCATTATCTAAGATATAGGCACCCAGACAACGATTATTAACCTCTTGATTTAGTTTCTTAGCGGTAATTAAGTCAACAGCAATATGGTTTTCTAATATCGAAATGTTAGGGTGTTCACGCACTTTTTGAGTCAGCGTCTTCTGCACGGCATGTCCCGTTGCATCGGCAGCATGAATAATGCGACGGCGGCTGTGACCACCTTCTCGAGTTAAATGGTAGCCAGTTTCAGTATTATCTTCGCGCGTGAACTCTACACCCAAATCAATCAACCAATTGATCGCCTGTCGTCCATTTTCAGTAACCAAACGAGTGATTTCCTTGTCACAGAGGCCTGCACCTGCCTCAAGGGTGTCCTGTATGTGCTCATCAATGGAGTCATCGCTGTTAAGTACAGTTGCAATGCCACCTTGTGCCCAGTTGCTAGCACTGTCATGGATTGTACGTTTGCTGACGATACATACTTTTTTCGCATCTGCAACTTGCAGTGCTAACGTTAATCCAGCAAGACCGCTGCCTATAATAAGGACATCAAACTTTAATGGCATAAAAGATAAATATGAATGAACTTATATCAGTTTAACCGTGTCTTTAAACTTAGGCTAGCAAAGAACAATTGCTTACGATATGGAAATTATTGGGAGAGAGCATGCTACAAACAAAAAACATTGAGAAATTAACGCGGACAAGTTTCGCAGAGCCTGCACTATCGTCATATAGCGAAGCATCGTATACTAACGGTGTTAAGCATAAAAAAGTAGACGAGCAAGGGAGTGCAATGGCTAATATGGTAAATGACCTGCCAGCAAATTCAAATCGTGAGCTTGATCAGTTATTAGTCGAGCGTGCGCAAGCAGGTGATAAGAAGGCATTTGGTTTGTTGGTGGATAAATACCACCGCAAACTAGCGCGCTTGCTTAGCCGCATGATTCGTGATCAAACTGAAGTTGAAGATGTTGTGCAAGAATCTTTTATTAAAGCATATCGTGCTTTGCATAACTTTAGAGGTGATAGTGCTTTTTATACATGGTTGTATCGAATAGGCATTAATACCGCAAAAAATTACTTGGTATCTTTGGGTAGAAAACCACAAGTGCTGAATGATGTGGAAATAGAAGATGCTGAAAATTTTGAAGGCGGAACCGATATGCGTGTAATGGAAACGCCAGAAACAGCGATGGCAACTAAACAAATTGCACAAACTGTTAATGACACTGTAGCCAGTCTGCCAGAAGATTTACGTACAGCAATTACTCTTCGCGAATTGGAAGGACTAAGTTATGAACAAATTGCTGATATCATGCAATGTCCGATTGGCACGGTCCGCTCTCGAATTTTCAGGGCACGTGAGACTATCGCCGAAAAGCTTAGACCATTGCTAGACACACCAGATCACAAACGCTGGTAAGTGATGAAGTTTAGTAACTGTATTGTTATCTAGTTGGTTTATATTAATTGTGAGTTTGTTTAGAGGTTTTGTATGAAAAATCAATTGTCTGCATTAATTGATGGTGAGTTTGAGATTGAAGATTCAGAGCACCTGATGACTGCACTTAGATCAAGTGGTGAGTTAAAAGACGTATGGAAAACTTATCATTTGATTGGTGATGTGA
>CAXIBZ010000045.1:0-9207 GCA_964022105.1 uncultured Methylophilaceae bacterium | reverse complement strand
ATCGCTGCCGTAATCCCCACTACGATGCCAGCATTAGCATTACGCTCGTTGCGACTATATTGGCTCATGCCATTGGTGACGACGCGATTTGGTTCCGATGCGGCAGCGACCACAGTTCCGCCTGGACACATACAAAAACTATAGACACTGCGGCCATTGGAGGCGTGATGTACAAGTTTATAGTCAGCTGCGCCAAGTTTGGAAAGTAAGTTTTCACTGTAGCTTTTACCATAGCGTGCACGGTCAATTAAGCCCTGAGGGTGTTCAATGCGATAGCCGATAGAGAAGGGCTTGGCTTCTATATAAATGCCTTTGTTGTGAATCATCTCAAAGGTGTCTCGCGCGCTGTGACCAACAGCGAGTACTAAATGATTAGTCGTAATATGTTCGCCAGTTTGCAGTGTAATGCCTTGAACTTGATTGTTCTCTATATCTATATTGACAACACGACTTTCAAAACGAATTTCTCCACCAAGCTCAATAATCGTTTGGCGCATCTTTTCGACCATTCCAACCAATTTAAACGTACCAATATGCGGATGGCTAACATATTGAATTTCTTCAGGCGCACCAGCTTTAACAAACTCTTGAATCACTTTGCGACCATAATACTTAGGGTCTTTGATTTGACTATAGAGTTTACCGTCTGAAAACGTACCTGCGCCACCTTCACCAAATTGCACATTGGATTCTGGGTTAAGCGTACTTTTACGCCATAAACCCCATGTGTCTTGCGTGCGTTTACGCACTTCCTTACCACGTTCTAATACAATTGGTTTAAAACCAGACTGAGCGAGGATAAGCGCAGCAAAAATCCCAGCTGGCCCAAACCCAACCACCACCGGCCTTAGCTGCAAATTCAACTGCTTTGTTGATACGGTGTTGCCTGCCTCGCTCGTCGCTTGTCGTACTTTGTGTACTGCCAGCGCTTCTCGCTCGTGGTCGCCTTGTCTCAACTGCGCATCCGAATTTTCGCCGCTTTTCAAAGTAGTGTTGCTTGTAGTGTTAGCAATTGCAACAAAATGATAGCTGGTGTCAGGTGCTGGTTTAATATGTGGGTCTTTTTTAGACTTAGCTAATAATTTAGCTTCATTTTTCACTTCAACATCCAAACTGTATACGTATAGTATGGCATCTGATTTACGCGCATCCACACCACGTTTGAAAATAGTGAATTTGACTAAATCTGATTCTGGAATCGCTAAACGTTTAAGCAAAGCAGCTTTAATTTGGTCGTTTTGATGGATAAGTGTATCGGCTAGCTCGATGGGGAGTTTGAGTTCGGTAATTCTTAACATTTTTTACCTTTAGGATAGTGGTTATCTATCAGTAGGAAAGTTATAGATGTATCTAAGTACTAGATACCTAAATCTAATTGTAATAATTTTTTCAGCATTGGGACAGTCACTGGTTTTTTTTCTGTGAGTGACCATTCATCTAACGCATTTAAAATAGACATCAATGTAGGCAAGTCACGACGTAGGTAACGCAAACAGTAAGCGATTACTTCATCAGGTAACTTCATGCCGCGCTCCTTAGCGTGATTTTTTAATGCTTCTGCTTTTTCGGTATCTGTTAATGGATGTAACTGATAAACCAAACCCCATGCAAGTCGAGTCGCCAAATCGCCACGCAATCCCATTTGTGCTGGTGCGTGTAATCCAGCCGCGATTAGTGCATGCCCTGACGCTTTCAGTTTGTTGTATCGGTTAAACAGTTCAATTTGCGCTTCTTCATTCAGTAAATGCACATCATCTGCAACAGCAGCACCTTGTCGTTTGACAGCGTTAAGCAGGTGCGTTTTACCACTGCCAGCAGGTCCCCATAGGTAGATAAATTGGTAGTCGCCTTTACCATTCAATAAATCATGGATATTGGCAAGTGCTTCATTATTTTGACCAGTAATATAATTGTCGAATGTCTGCGGCTGCACGGGTTGAATATCAAGTAATAGCTGTTTCATTCTTCTTGTTGATATGTCGCACTGTTTAAATAGCTTTGTTTAGAATGACGCAAACCAACTGCAATGGCAGCGCTGACTGGTAAAGCAAGTAATACCCCTGCAAACCCAAAGAGCTGACCACCAGCAAGTAATGCGAGAATAACAACTACTGGATGTAGACCAATTCGATCACCAACAAGATAGGGCGTTAATATATAACTTTCGATAACCTGCCCAATAGCGAAGACCAATAAGACGGGAAGCACTTCAACAGGTGACGAAAACTGTAATAACCCTAGTAGCACAGCCATAATAAAGGCAATGGCAAATCCTAGATAGGGAACAAAACTTAATAAACCTGCAATTAAGCCAATGGATAAAGCAGATTCTAAACCAGTTAGCCATAGACCTAGGCTATAGAATATACAGAGCGAAGCCATAACAGAAAGTTGACCACGTAAAAATTGTGCAATCACCTCGTCAATTTCGGTGGAAATTTGCGTCGTTTTATCTATCCAGTCTCTAGGGATAAGCTCCGCAATTTTTTCAATCAAGCTATCCCAATCTCTTAGTAGATAAAATAGCACCACAGGTAACAGCAGTAAGTTAGCAATGAGGCCAATCAATGCCAAACCTTTCGCACCAGCTGTTTTAAAAATAATACTCAGAAAATTGCCTGTTTCTTGCCAGTGCGATTTTATCACCTCTTGAATCTGGCCAACGTCAATGGCAAAACTGATGCCTAATTTATCCTGTAGCCACGGTTCAACATGTGTGCGAAAGTTCTCAATCAGTGTCGGTAGTCGCTCTGCAATCAGTAATGATTGCTTTTGAATCAGTGGGATTAAAATAAGCACTATGAGTGTAATAGCGGCAAACAGAGCAAACATGACAACAGTCGTTGCTATAGACCTGCCAAGCTTATACTGCTTGACGCCAGCGATACTTAATTTGTCGACTAATGGATCGCAAATATAAGCCAAGACTGCTGCAACTAGAAAAGGTGTCATCACTGAGCCCAATTGATAAAAAATAAAAGCAAACAACAGCGCGATTATTGCCCAGCGATGGGTGCTGAAAAGCTGTGTAATTGGGTCTTTGTTTTTTGGTTGATTAGCCATGTTGAGTTAAAATGAGCGCATTATAATAAGCGATTGGCAAAATTATACTTAACTTATGGCAACTTAACCCAATTTTGTATAAGCACGATATGAATTTGACCAGTTTGAATGATTAAATTTAACCAAGAAACGAGAAATACTTTGACAAATAACGTTGATAACAACTCAATAACTTACCGTGATGCAGGTGTGGATATTGAAGCTGGAGATGCATTAGTCGATCAAATAAAACCCTTTGCAAAAAGGACTATGCGTCCTGAAGTCATGAGCAGTATCGGTGGCTTTGGATCTATGTTTGCAATGCCAGAAAAGTTTAAAGAACCTGTATTAGTGTCAGGGACTGACGGAGTAGGGACAAAACTTAAGCTGGCATTCCAATTGAATAAACATGATACGGTGGGTATTGACCTCGTGGCGATGAGTGTCAATGATATATTGGTGCAAGGTGCTGAGCCTTTATTCTTCTTGGATTATTTTGCCTGTGGGAAATTAGATGTAGGTACTGCCGCTGATGTCATTAAAGGAATCGCTGTTGGATGCGAGGAGTCTGGCTGTGCACTAGTAGGTGGAGAAACAGCCGAAATGCCTGGGATGTATCCTGCTGGAGAATATGACTTGGCAGGTTTTGTCGTTGGTTGTGTGGATAAAGCCAATATTATTGATGGTTCCACTATTGCCGATGGTGATGTCATATTCGGCCTGGCATCCAGTGGTGCCCATTCTAATGGTTATTCGCTTATCCGTAAGTTAATTGAAACATCTGGTGTCGATATGGAATCAGATTTTCATGGTCGGCCATTTAAAGATGTCATCATGATGCCCACTAAACTCTACGTAAAATCAGTTTTGGCACTGCTTGAAGCTGTTCCAGTTAAAGGAATGGCACATATCACGGGAGGTGGCATCACCGAAAATGTACCACGTGTTTTACCATCTGGATTAACAGCTGAAATTAAAGCAAGTAGCTGGGAAATGCCGCCTTTATTTAAATGGTTGCAACAGCAAGGCAATATAGCCCCCAATGAAATGTATAAAACCTTTAATTGTGGCATTGGTATGGTCATGATTATTGCACAAGCAAATGTAGAGCAAGCACAAACAATATTACGTAAACATGGGGAAACTGTTTATCAAATTGGCAAGATTCGTCAACAACAAACCGGTGAAGCAGCGACGATTGTTGTCTAATCAACTAGCCAGCGTGACAACCAACATCGAGGTAGCGCGTTATTTTGTTATGCATACATTAATGAACGTGGGAACGCATATGGTAAAACCAATTAATTTAACTTTCTTATCCATGCTGCTCTCTCTGCTATTGTTAGCAGGCATTGCACATGCACAGCCACAAAAGATAGAGTTAGAGTACGAAGTAAGCCGCAATGGGCACGCATTTGGCACGGTAAAGGAAAGTTACACCCAAGAGGGAAGTCAATATCAGATTATATCGACAACCAAAGGTGACGGTTTGTATGCATTATTGGGTGAGCGAGTGCTTACCAGCAAAGGGACAGTCACTAAGGCAGGTCTTGTACCAGCTGAGTTCAAGCTTAAGCGTGGCGACAATGAAAAGAAATCACTTGCGGCTAGTTTTGACTGGACAACGCATACGTTGAATATGCTGGTTAAAGGCGATATTAGAAAGGAAAAACTTTCAACGGGCGCACAAGATTTAGCCAGCTACGCTTATCAATTTATGTTTACGCCACCAACAGGTTCACAAGTCAAAGTCGCATTAACGACAGGTAAAAAGTTTGACCAGTATATTTATAATATTGAATCGAGCAATGTTACGCTCAATATTGCGGGTACTCAATATGAAACAGTCCATCTGGTCAATGCTGATGCGGATGGTAAAAAGAAGAAAGAGCTCTGGTTAGCACGAAGTAAATACTATATTCCAGTTAAATATTTAGTCGTTGATGATGATGGCGACAAGATAGAGCAAGTCTTAACAAAAATAATCATTAAATAAACAATTCAGTTATCATCCATTAGCATTGAATGTCGCAGATAGATGCAGTATTGCTAACTGTAAATCCCATAAGTATTGCAGATTAAGAGTTCTGTTAATATTGTAACCACCACATAGAAAAACGCATCAATGAATGAACATTTAATACGCCAAGCAGCAATTCTGTTAGCAGATATGCTTGAATTTGATCGACCTGCGGATGCCAAAATGAGTGCATTTTTTCGCAATAATCGCGAGCTTGGCAATAAGGAACGTGCATTTATCGCTGAAAGCGTTTATGGCGTGATTCGGCGTCTGCGTTATTTAAGTATGCTAGCTGGTAACGACGAAAACGATCCAGATGATGCTAGAAAGCTGATTTTGGCGTGGCTTTTGCGCGTTCAAGGGAGAAGTTTAAGAGAGTTAGACACAATACTAACAGAGCAACAAAAAGAATGGGCAGTTGAAATAAAAGCAAAGCCGACTGCAAACTTGCCACTCGCAGTTCAGGCTGATGTACGAGATTGGTTATGGGAGAAGTTGGTTAAGCAGTATGGAGAGGCAGAAGCACTGACTATTTGTAGAAGTATGATGGAGCAAGCGACGCTAGACTTACGCGTCAATACTATTAAAGCAACCCATGCAGAAGTACTGGAAAAAATGCTTGCAGAAAACATTAATAACGAGAACACCATCGCCGCTATGCCCCATTCCCCGATTGGTATCCGTATGCCAAACCGCCTTGGAATCAGTAAACACGTGTTGTTTACTGAGGGTAAAATTGAAGTGCAAGACGAAGGTAGTCAATTATTGAGTTATTTGGTGGCGCCTAAACGTGGCCATATGGTGGCAGATTTATGTGCTGGTGCTGGAGGTAAAACGTTAGCAATGGGTGCGCTAATGCGAAATACAGGTCGCCTATATGCTTTTGATGTGTCGGAAAAAAGATTGAATAATTTGGGTAAACGCTTAAAACGTTCTGGGTTATCTAACCTAAACGCACAAGTAATCAACAACGAAAATGATTTAAAGCTAAAACGGTTGAATGGAAAGTTTGATCGAGTGTTGGTGGATGCGCCTTGCAGTGGTTTGGGTACATTGCGCAGAAACCCAGATTTGAAATGGCGACAAACCCAGCATGATATTGATGAGCTTAATATCAAACAAAAAAACATCCTGTCGCGTGCTGCAAAATTAGCAAAAGTCGGTGGACGTGTTATTTACGCTACGTGCAGTTTGTTACAGGAAGAAAATGAAGCGATAGCTGAATCTTTTTTAGAGGCTAACCCCGACTTTACTTTAGTACCAGCTAGTGAAGTACTGGCGCAGCAAAAAATTAACTTGGATACTGGCAAATATCTTAAATTATTGCCTCATTTACATGGTACAGATGGTTTCTTTGCTGCTGTTTTTGAAAAAAAACAGGCAGTCAGTGAGCCAAATATTAAATCGGCCGCTGCCAAACCGATAAAGAAAGCTACTTAATGGCACTCGATCTTTCTAATACGCTTGTTGTCGGTATTTCGGCTACAGCGCTTTTTGACCTTGGTGAGGCGGATAAATTATTCCGTGAACAACTGGCTATTAATGTAGAAAAAGCGGTGGTTGAATACAGGCGATACATGCTGGAAAGGGAAAATGAACCTTTACAAGCGGGCACGGGGATGCCGCTGATTAAGGCGTTGCTAGAGCTGAATAAATTTCAAAAAATTGAAGATGCTAAAACAATCGCTGAGCCGCCATTAGTAGAAGTGGTTGTGATGTCAAGAAACAGCCCAGAAACAGGTGTTCGAGTGTTCAATACCATCAGAAAGTTAGGGTTGAAAATTAGTCGACATGCCTTCACGGGTGGCGAGTCAGTCGCTGATTATATTGAAGCCTTTGATGTTGATTTATTTTTAACTACCAATATTAAAGATGCACAAAAAGTGATTGATTCGGGTAAATGCGCAGTAGCTTTGCTGAAAGAGCCACCTACTGAGACGACAGAGTTGCCTAGTGATCAAGTACGCATCGCCTTCGATGGCGATGCTGTATTATTTGATGAAAGTAGTGAGTTGCTATTTAAGTCCAAGGGATTGGATGAGTTTCAGCAAAATGAAGATATGCATCAACATGTGCCAATGCTAGAAGGGCCGTATGCTTCTTTCTTACAAAAGTTGGCAAAGTTACAAAGCCGTTTGCCATTCGGACAAGAGCTATCTCCTGTAAGATTGGCTATAGTCACGGCGAGGAGTGCCCCAGCAGAAATGCGTGTAATTAATACGCTTAGGCACTGGGGTGTCTATGTGAATGAAGTATTCTTTTTGGGTGGACTAAATAAAGCAGCCATTCTCAAGGCATTTAAGCCACATATCTTTTTTGATGATCAAGATTTACATATTGAGCATGCATCCAAAGTAGTCCCTTCTGGGAAAGTCCCCTATAAGAGCGACTCATTGTTAAATAAAACAAAGTAAAATGAATTTACGTAGATAATGACTAAGAAGGTATACGTCAATGAAAATGCCTAGCTTAAATGTACAAATTTTCTTAGGTGCAACAATAGGTGTGCTACTAGGTGTTTTGGTCCATCACTTGGGCGTGGAAAGTGCAACGGCTTCTGTCAGCTTATATACGGCTGGTATTGTGGGTACTTTGTTTATTGATTTATTGAAAATGGTGTTAATACCATTGGTCTTTTTCAGCATTATCGTCGGTATTGCCAACTTACGTGCACATAGCCAAATGCATAAAGTTTGGGTTTCCACACTCATCTTTTTTACGCTAACAATGGCAATAGCGATGTTGGTGGGGATGTTGGCAAGCACTTACTTCAAACCAGGTGTGGGCCTGGAAGTGAGTATGTTTGAGGGTGCGATGAAAGAGTTTCAATCACAGCAGATGCCGTTACCAGAGTTCTTTGCACATTTTTTACATCAGTTATTTATGAATCCGTTTCAGGCGTTAGCTGAAGGACAAGTATTGTCAGTTGTGATTTTTGCATTGTTTATGGGCATTGCACTTATTATGGGTGGCGAACGATATAAAAATATACTCGTACTATTGGAAGAAGCACTTGAAGTCACAATGCAGGTCGTGAATTGGATTATGGTGCTTGCGCCATTCGGCATAGCTGCGCTATTGACCAAACTGGTCGCTACACAAGATGTTACTATGCTTTCAACACTTGCAAAGTTTGTGGCTGTGGTTGCTGGCACACTACTATTACATGGCGTAGTGATTCTGCCACTTATTTTGTTTATATTCACAGGGAAGTCACCAATATGGTTTTGGAAAGGTGCCCGCCAAGCGTTGATTACAGCTTTTGCTACGAGCTCAAGCTCGGCAACATTACCGATTACGATGCGCTGCGTTACAACGCAACTCAATGTAAAACCAGAAATCGCAGGCTTTGTCATTCCATTAGGGGCAACCATGAATATGGATGGCACCGCATTATATGAAGCAGCTGCCGCATTATTTGTTGCCAATCTGGTTGGGGCAGACCTAACATTTATTCAGCAATGCATCGTTTTTTTAACAGCGATGTTAGCTTCAGTGGGTGCACCAGGTATTCCAAGTGCAGGTATGGTCACGATGGTATTAGTGCTGCAATCAGTTGGATTGCCTGCTGAGGCAATCGCTATACTGCTGCCAGTTGATCGTTTATTGGATACCTTGCGCACGACAGTAAATGTCGAAGGTGATATGACAGCAAGCCTCGTTGTGCAAAAAATTGTGAATTAAGATGCTCCATTTTTATAAAGCCGAATTAGTAGACGCTGCCAGCATTGCTGGTTTAATAAACAGTTGCTTTAGAGGAGAAACAAGTCGAAAAGGGTGGACAACTGAAGCTGACATTTTAGATGGCGTACGCACAACAAGCAGTGAGATTGCAGATGTCATTAAACGAAAAGATGCCTTTGTCTTAATCGGCGTATTAAATGACGAAATTGTCGCAGCTGTCTGTTGTGAACGCCAAGTGATTGCAGGCAAACAAACCGCACACTTTGGCAAAATTTCAGTAAAACCAATCTTACAAAATAAGGGCTACGGGAAAGACCTTATTCATGCAGCTGAAGCAATGACGAAACGTGAATGGCGTGTGCTAGGATTTCATATGTCCGTTATTTCGTTAAGGCATGAACTGATCGCATTCTATGAACGGCTAGGTTACGAGCGAACAGGAGAATTTGCTACGTTCCCAG
>CAXIBZ010000044.1:0-9329 GCA_964022105.1 uncultured Methylophilaceae bacterium | reverse complement strand
GTCTCTGTGAGTTCTTAATGGCGGTTTAACTCGAGCATGCGTATTAAAGTAACCAATATCGTGTTCTGTCAGATGTAAGTGATGAGCGCTGACATCCGCTGTTATTGCAATGCCATTATTTTTGGCTTCTCTAATCATTGCTACGCCTTCTGCTGTTGATAGTCGGCAAAAATGCACTTTTGCTTTTGTTTCAGTAGCAATGCGCAAAATAGTTGAGATTCTGATCGATTCTGCAGCACTTGGAATTCCTTTTAGACCTAGCCTGCCAGCTATCTCACCATCATGTGCGACACCTTCATGCCCAATGAAAGGGTCTTCTGGTCGCAGAAAAATAGTATAGCCAAAAGTAGCTGCATATTCGAATGCCCGCCACAGCACTTGCGTGTCAACAATAGGCTCGTCTGCTTGGGTAAAACCTTTGCAGCCAGCTTCCGTCAACTCATACATTTCTGTAATGTTTTTACCTTCAAGCTTTTGTGTCAGTGCACCAAGTGGATAGATGCGAGCCAGATTATGACGCCATCCCCGTAGTTTTAGCATTTCAACTAAGCCAGGTTCATCTAATACAGGGTCAGTATCTGGAGGGCATGACAGGCTTGTGATGCCGCCTGCTGCCGCCGCTTGCAGTTCACTTTCAAGTGTCGCTTTATATTCGTCGCCTGGTTCTCTCAGTCTTGCACACAAGTCAACAAAGCCTGGGGCAACAATCAGCCCAGTTGCATCGATTGTTTGGTTAGCCGTAAAGTTTGCTGGCGCTTTACCAACACCCACAATTTTCCCCGCAGCAATATACAGATCTTGCTTTGCATCAATTTTATTTTTAGGGTCAATAAGATGCCCATTTTTAATATGAATTTTCATGCTACTCCTCCCCCAAGAATTGCCATTGTCGCCATTCTGATAGCGATACCATAGGTTACTTGAGGCAATATAACTGCTTGTGTACCATCGGCAACACGCGAATCAATTTCTACACCTCTATTCATTGGGCCTGGATGCATCACAATTGCATCGGCTCTAGCAAGTGCAAGTTTTTCTGGAGTTAAGCCGTACGTTTTAAAAAACTCCTGCGTGCTGGGCAACATTGCGCCACTCATCCTTTCATTTTGCAGTCGTAGCATCATCACGACATCAACATCTTTAAGACCAGCATTCATATCGTGATAGACATGTACACCTAATTTTTCAACTTCTTTAGGCAGTAATGTTTTTGGCGCAATAACGCGAATTTCAGGCACCCCAAGTGTGGTCAGTGCATGTATTTCACTGCGCGCAACACGCGAGTGTAAGATGTCACCAACAATGGCGATACGTAAATTATGCATCTCTGGCTTATGGCGGCGTATTGTGAATACATCAAGCAATCCTTGCGTTGGATGGGAATGTCGCCCATCGCCTGCATTGATAACACTGATATTATTGGGTACATGCTGCGCAATCAAGTGGGCGGCGCCGCTTTGACTATGTCTTACGACAAACATGTCAGCATGCATGGCAATTAAGTTGTTAACCGTATCGATGATTGCCTCACCTTTTGATTGCGATGATGTGCTGACATTAAGGTTAATGACATCTGCCGATAAGCGTTTTGCAGCAATTTCAAATGTTGTGCGCGTGCGTGTGCTATTTTCAAAAAAAATATTACAAACGGTTTTGCCACGCAATAATGGGACTTTTTTTACATCTCTTTCAGCCACACCAACAAAAGTCTCAGCGGTATCCATAATATGCGTGAGGATATGTTTTGGAAGACCTTCTATGCTCAGCAGGTGTTTGAGTTTACCGTCGTTTGTTAATTGCGGGTTATACATGGTTAGCATCCTGACTGTTTTCAAGCGCAAGCGCCAAAGTGCCTTGTTCTGATTGTGAAAGTTTAAAGTTTTGTGTTGGCGTAATGAGTATTGTTGCACCGACGATTTGTGGAGCTATTGGCAATTCTGCACCGCCGCGATTAATTAAAACGGCTAGTGTGATACTTGCAGGTCTACCATAGTCAAATAGCTCATTGATAGCAGCCCGTGTCGTACGCCCAGTATAAAAAATATCATCGATTAGGATAATGTCTTTATTTTGAACATCAAACGGAATATTAGCAGGTTGCGTGGATCTTTTTAAACCACGCTGGGCATAATCATCTCTGTACAATGCGGCATCTAGAGTGCCATAAGGCAGTGTTTGATCTATATTTGCGAGCACTCTTTCCATTATCCAAACGCCGCCACTATGAATACCAACAATAGCCGTATTAGCGGTTATATTATTTTTTATTTTTGTGGTAATTTCACTTAATAGTGTTTCAGGGTCTGGTAATTGCATGGTTTTATGTTGTCTGTTGACTATCAAAATAAGATTGTAATATTACTTGTGCTGCGACAGCATCAATCATGTCTTTTTGTTTGCGACCTTTAATGCCTACATCAGTTAAATGCTGAGATGCTTCTGCCGAACTTAAACGCTCATCGACTAAAATAACCGGTAAATTAAACCTACCCTCTAATCGTTGCGCAAATTTTTTTGCTAAATGCGTAAGCTTATGCGCATTACCGTCCAGATGGCTGGGTAAGCCCACTATCAACAAACTTGGCTGCCAATCTGCAATAAGGCGACCAATTTCTTTGAATCTAATGGCGTTAACATCAGAGTCGATGGTGCAATGCGCATGTGCTGACTTGATAGCGGTCTCTCCAACCGCAACGCCAATGCGTTTTTCTCCAAAGTCAAAAGCGAGCACTGTGCCTTTAATCTGCGGGTAGCGTCGATCTAAAATTGGCAAGTGGCTCTGGTTTAACATTTCAGGCATGACCAGCAACGTCTGAAAGATTGCTCATATTTAGTCCCATCATTTGCATGGCTATGTTGAGGCGGTCTTGAGATGGTGCATCAAAAATAATGCGATGTAGCGATTCGTTTTGTTTCGCCTCAATATTGAGCCATGCATTCAGCCCCATCTCTTCCTCAAGCTGTCCAGGAGACCATCCTGCGTAACCCAGCGCAACCATCATTTTTTGTGGTGCTTCGTTTTTTGCCGCCGCTTCCAGAATGTCTTTTGAAGTTGTCAGTGCAATTGATTCGTTAATTTGAATAGTCGAATCATATTCCAAGTGTGGTACATGTAAAACAAAGCCACGTTCTTGTTGGACAGGACCACCTTCGAATACATGGTTTTTGAGTATTGGTGATGGTGTTGGGTCCAATTGAATTTGTTTGAGCAAGTCTGCAATACTATGTTTGGTTGGTCTGTTAAGAACAATACCCATTGCGCCATCTTCGGAATGTGAGCAGATAAATGTGATTGTTTGAGAAAAACGAGGGTCAGACATGCTAGGCATTGCAATAAGAAACTGACCTGTGAGATTGATGTTTTCCAATGCCATTATATTATCATAATTTCAATTAACTTGACGATGGTGTAGACCTAAATGAGTGGTTGAATGTTCGTTATATCGGAACATTTAGGCTTCTAGATATCCTGTAATTTCTAGACCAAAGCCATCCATGCTGGGCATTTTACGTGGCGTAGCCATCAGTTTCATTTTTTTAACGTTTAAATCCAGCAGGATTTGCGAACCAATTCCATATGTTCTGAGTTCTTGATTGTAGCGAATCGGCTCATCTGCTTCTTCAATACGGCTGATTAAATCTGTATCAGATTCGCTATGATAGAGTAATACCATTACCCCACATTCAGCATTAGAGATTGTTTGCATTGCTTTTAATGTATTCCAGCTGTGTGATGCGCTAGTACTATCCAGTAAGTCGAATACCGATAGTGGTTCATGCACGCGAACTAAAGCTTCAATATCAGGACTTGGATTTCCCTTCACCAGTGCAAGGTGAGTTTCTTTTGAAATTTTATCTCGATAAGCAATAAGCTGCATTTGTCCATAGGGTGTCGTAATGCTACGCTCAACAGCTCTTTCAATTAATTTTTCATGTTCACTTCGATAATGGATTAAGTCAGCAATCGTACCGATTTTGATATTATGTTTGGCCGCAATCTCGACAAGGTCAGGTAGGCGCGCCATTTCACCGTCATCTTTTAGAATCTCACAAATAACACTACAAGGCTCCAACCCAGCTAGTGCAGCTAAATCTGATCCTGCTTCTGTGTGTCCGGCGCGCACTAATACACCACCATTCATCGCTTTAAGCGGGAACACATGACCAGGACTGACAACGCTACTGGCATTTGCATCTTTGGCTACTGCTGCTTGAATTGTTCTAGCACGGTCTGCTGCTGAAATACCCGTTGTTACCCCACTAGATGCCTCAATGGACACTGTGAAATTTGTACCTAAACGTGTGCCGTTATGGTTAACCATTTGCGGTAGGTTCAATTGTTGGCATCTTTTTTCATCAAGCGTCAAACAAATTAAACCGCGCCCATGTTTTGCCATGAAATTAATATTTTCGGCTGTTGCAAATTCCGCTGCAATGACAAAATCACCTTCATTTTCGCGATTTTCATCATCTACCAAAATAACCATCTTGCCATCTCTAATATCGGCTATGATTTCTTTAATAGGACTAATTTTGCTATGCGGCATTTTAATTACTTTCCTTTTCCCATTGCTGCATTCTTTCCACGTAACGAGCAATCAGATCTATTTCTAAATTGACTTGGCTACCAGCTTTTAGCAAGCCAAGTGTTGTTTTTTCAACGGTATGTGGGATTAGGTTGATGCTAAACAAGTCTTTTTCAATCGTATTTGTTGTTAGACTGACCCCATTGACACAAATCGATCCTTTACGAGCAATGTATTTTGAAATCGCATGCGGCGCTTCAATCATCAGTAGCCAGCAATCATTAACTGGTTCAAGTGTCTTCACTACGCCGATACCATCGACATGGCCACTGACTAAATGACCACCCAAACGGTCTTTTGCACGTAAAGCCTTTTCTAAATTAACTGGACCAGCACAATTCAACCCAGTTGTGACGCGCAGCGTTTCTTTGGAAATGTCTGTTGTAAAAGTGTCCCCATCTATGTGGGTTACTGTAAGGCAAACACCATTGACGGCAATACTATCGCCTTCCTTTACGTCATCCAAACCAAGTTGCTCAGCATTGATGCTGGCTTGAATGTCGCCTTCTGACCCCAGAATCGTTTCAATTTGCCCAACGGCTTCAATAATTCCTGTAAACATGGCGCTATTTTAACAGTTGTCTTTATATTTTTTTCAAGTATTCAATCCGGCAAATTATAATAATTAGCATTGTTGGTATATTAATTGCTGTAATTAATCCATATTAGGGTTAATACGAAAGTTGCGGTTAGATGTTAGGTGGTTTTTTAAATACGGTTCAAAAGGTATTAAGTCAAGGTGCTAATGACAAGCTTGATTGGTTAGACACGCTTGAAGGTATGACCGACCTTGACGCGTTGATTACGGCTAAAGAGCAGCTGTCGAAAATAGATTTCTTTTTTCCTAGAGATTTAAAAGACAAGATTAATTTAGTGCTAGAAGCCGATGCGCAATCTTATCAAAAAGTGAAGCGTGTAACATATAACTATCTGATTAAATTGAAAGAAGATAAGGCGCTAAAAGAAGATGTGCATATTGTTGTGTACGAGTTTCTGCGTCAGCTTTATGCTTCATACTCACAGATATTAGATGCTTACAAAGCACAGGCAAAAGTAAAGCTCGAGCCCGATCAAATCAATTTATTATTGGCACGCTATCTGAATGCAACTTTCATGATGTCGAAGTGGCGTTATTTCGACGATCAACCAGCGCCACATGGCGTTTGGGAGAATGTCCATAAAGTCATCAAAATTGCCGAAGAATTGTCAATTTTGAATAAAAACTTGTTTCTGTATAGCTTTCAAATTAAAGAAACAAGTATTGCTACACTATTAAAGCGTGGCTTTATGGTTGATACCCTGCACAAAGGGAACTACACGCAAATGGAAATTGAATTGACAGATCGTATTCTAAAAGTCTGGTCAACAAACCCATTAATCGTGAATACCTTTAAACCAAATCGCTATCATTTCTTTATCCAGTTAGAAGATGATAAGGGGCCAGAAAGACTACGTGTCCAAGAGCGTTTTGCTAATTGCCGCTATTGGAAAACGACACGTTTGATTGATTTAATGGAGGCCTACCTCTGTGCAGTAGACATGCAAAAACCCTTGCGAGAATTTGGCCTAGATAAAGTTGCGCGTCCTGCAGTCATTGTTAAGTTATTCAAAAAACTCAGGATTGACTGGTGTGTTGAAGGCTATTCCAGACAGCGTCGAAGTGAAAAAAGAAACCAAAAGAATAGTTTGATTAATGTCAGTCACACGATACCTGTGATACACCAGAGATTGATGCGTATTCAGGCAAAACAGCAAGAGAATGATGCTGATAGAGACAGTTTTACCTTTGAATTAAAAGTGGCAACGCACAGGCCTGCACAACCAACAGGTACGAAGCAGGATTTGTCAGCGTTAGGTGATGAAAACTGGTGGATGGTTGATGAAAGTAATAGTGGGTTTGCTGTTGATTTTGGCAGTGAGCCAGCAGCTTGGGCTGAAATTGGTGCCATTGTCGGTTATTCTGAGATGGGATTTCAAAAAGGCTTCAATATTGCAGAGATTAAAAGTGTTAGAAAGCTCAAAAAAGGCACATACCGGGCAGGATTTAAAAAAATATCGCACAATGTTGTAGCTGTCCAATTATCCATTGTTGAGAAGAACACATTTGAACAGGCAGTGGAAGGTTATTATTTGGAAGATGGTGAAGAGCATATTCATCAATCTGCTGCTTTTCCTGGCTTTCTTGTTGATAATGATGCCAATTTAGCACCTAAGTTACTTATTTCTAGAAAGCAGTTTAGGAGAGGTAAACTTTATAATATAAACATTGAGGGCGATAACCATTTAATTACCGCAGGCAAAGTCATCAATAAACAGCGGGATTGGATACTTTTTGAGGCGCTGTTGTAACTAGTGTAGCCAACAAATAAAGACGGCAAATATAAAGCGCAGTTCACAAACTACTGCGCTTTTTTATTTTTGTTTCAATTTTTTGACACTTTCTGTGATGAATAACTGGTATGTAATTTGCGTTACACCAAGCATACCAAGATTAAATGGGTCAATTATTACAATGCTAGGTACGGTCATTCACAAAGTTCAAAAAGCTATTCATCTTAACAACTTGCCGCAAAAGGCAGACTTTATGCATCACTTGTCGAGTCTGACAGAGATGGAGCTATTAAAAAGGATAACTGAGCAATTAATTCAGCTTGTTAAACCTAAGCAAAAACATTTACTGCAAAACATAGATTTTCTACTTGGGTTAGATGAGGTGGCATACCCAAAGTTGCAGACGGTAACTTATAACTATCTGAAATCAATGAATAAAAATACTGATTTGCAGGCAGAAGTGCAAGAGGTGGTGCATCACTATCTTCGGCAGCTATATACGGCTTATGCAACAGTCATTGCTACGTATCAAAACCAAAATAAACTCAAGCTTACATCAGAAAAAATTAACCTATTGCTGGGCCGTTTTTTAAATGCAGCCTTTATCATGGCTAAGTGGCGTTATTTTGATGATCAGCCTGCACCATTGGGAATGTGGAAGAGTGTTCATAAAATCATCATGATTGCGGAAGAATCGGCAATGATGAACAGTGAATTTTTTCTGTATGAGCATCAAAAGAAGGAAACTAGTATTGCAATGCTGCTTAAGCGAGGCTTTATGCTGGATACTTTACAGTCGGGTAGTTATTCACAAATACAAATTGAGCTAACTGATCGTATTTTGAAAACTTGGTCAACCAACCCACTCATTACCAATCGGTATACCAGACAAAAAGAATATCAATTCTTTATTCATCTGAGTGAGGACAATAGACCGCAACGCATTCGAGGTGCTAGACAACATCCAGATTTTCGCTATTGGCGAACGACTGATGTGCTTGATTTGATTGAAGGCTATCTATGTGCAGTTGATACCAGAAAACCGTTAGATAAGTTTAACTTGCTGACAATGGCTTCCACTGAGGATATTGTGAGTTTATTCAAAAAATTGCGCGTCGATTGGTGTGTAAAAGGATATAAACGCCAACGACGGACCGAAGAGCGGTCTGCAAAGTTTAGTGTTTTGAATGTTAGCCATGGTGTTGATGATATTAGTTTAAGACTGAGAACGTTAAATAATATAGCAACAACAAACAGTTCTATTGGATATGACCAATTGAGCCTTTTGCCAACTCATGAATATCTAGCTACTCCCCAAATCAATATGATATCGCGTGAAAACTGGGTGATGCTGGAAGAGAGTGACAGCGGCTTTTCGATAGAGCTGGGACGCGAGATTAGTGCGTGGGTGAAAGTTGGCGCATTAATTGGCTATACAATTGTTGATAACTCCAATCATATAGCATTGGCAGAAATTAAAACAGTGAGGAAGAAGGCAAATGGTTCCTATCGCGTTGGTTTACAGAAAATGTGCACAAAAGTAATAGCAGCAAAAGTGAGAAAGTTACAAAAAAGTACGTCATCTGCGGCGTCAGGCTATATTGTCAATAATGGAGAAGAAAATGAATCCTATTCTGATAGCTTTTCTGGATTGTTTGTTGAGGGTGAGCTGCAAGAACGCCCAAAACTAATCATACCAAGATATCAATTTAAGCGAGCAGCACGCTACCAGTTAGACATCAATGACGCTTATCATTTGGTCTTAGCAGGAAAGGTTATTAGTAATCATCGTGAGTGGGTTTGTTTTGAATTGATTATTTAATTTTTAACAAAATTTAGTAAAAGCATTGCAATCTTATTGGCATATGCTGTTAAGATTTCGCAATGTCAATTTTCAGTCATTTTTTTCCAAAAGCAGGTTTGCCGTATGAGCTCTTTGTTGGGCTTCGTTATACGCGTGCTAAACGTAAAAATCATTTCATTTCGTTTATTTCACTGACCAGTATGGTTGGTATCGCCCTAGGTGTAGCTGCATTAATCATTGTCTTATCGGTAATGAACGGTTTTCAATCAGAGCTACGTAATCGTATTCTTGGTGTTGCTTCTCATATTGAAATTACTGAATATTCTAATCAGTTAAGCCAATGGAATGCACTCTCCAAGCAAGTAGATAAGCAGCAGAAAGTGCAAGCAAGTGCGCCATACATTATGGCGCAAGGAATGTTAAGCAATGGCCAAGCTGTGCAGGGTGCCTTGGCGCGAGGCACTCCACCAGACTCCGACAATACAGTTGCCGATCTTCGCAGCAATATGAAACAAGGGCAGTTGTCGGACCTGCGGGCAGGTGCGTTTAATATTATTCTGGGGGCAGATCTAGCATATGCGCTCGGGGTTAATGTCGGTGATAAAGTC
>CAXIBZ010000043.1:0-9483 GCA_964022105.1 uncultured Methylophilaceae bacterium | reverse complement strand
ATCCTAACTTGGTACCAGAAAAATCTGATAATCTCGAAGCAAGTTTACGTTATGAAGATAGCAGAACTCAAGCCAGCATCACCGTATATGAAAACAAAGTACGTAACTTAATTGCTTTGGATGCTTCGTTTGTACCATTTAATGCAAACAAAGCGACGCTAAAAGGGATGACATTCGCAGCCAATCATCAAATTAACAACTGGCAGTTTAACGGTAGTGTAGATATACAGTCACCAAGAGATGATGAAACAAATAACTTGCTCGTTAGACGCTCGAACCGCAATGCAAAATTTAATATAAGTTATCAATGGCAAGATTGGCGCATTGGAGCTGAATCAGTTAGTAGTAGTAAGCGCTATAACGATGCAGCTAACCAACAGTCTTTAGCAGGATATACATTGTTTAACTTTAATTCAGAGTATCAAATCAACTCAGAGTGGAAACTACAAGCACGTTTAAATAATGTGTTTGATAAAGACTATGCCTTAGCTTATGACGGTAACCCGAGTACTTCTGGTTTTGTTTACAATACGCCAGGTAGTAATTTATTTGTTAACCTAAAATGGGAATCCAAACAATGAGCAGGTAACTAGTTATTGTTAAAGTTGGCTTTTAAAAAAAATGATATGATACCCACCAGAAAATGGAGAAAGTTATGAATACGTCACAAATTAATAAGCAGATTATTATTGCAGCCGTTTTGGCATTTTTAATGTTACTCACGCGTGGTAGCCATGTCATGACACATATATCTTTACCTGATGCTAGTTTGGCACTATTAGTGGCAGGTGGTCTATGTCTAAGAAAAACGGCTTGGTTTGCTTTTTTTGTTGCGCTAGCAACGGTTATCGATTTTGGAGCTGCTGCAATCGATAGTTTTCAAGCCTTCTGTTTGACAGATGGCTATTGGGGAATGTTGCCTACCTATGCAGTCATGTGGTTAGCAGGCGTTTGGCTTGGAAAACAGAGTAACCCTTATAACTTATTGAAATACATACCTGCTGGCGTATTAGCAACGTTCTTAGCATTTATCATTTCAACACAAACATACTACTTATTTTCTGGACGATTTCCAGCTAAAGGTCTAATCGAATCGCTACAACATGGCTGGGAATATCTACCAAACTATATGGCTTATACAGTAATGTATCTGGCGGTTTTTTGGCTTATTGCCAAGGCGCTGCCAACACTAGACCTGCGTGCAGCAACTACTTCTGTGTAAATGGACATATTCTATTCAAGCCGCATGATGAGGAATCTCGGGTGCGGCTTTTAGATTAGACTAATGAGCAAGCTTAGTTATCCAGAAGAGGAAAAAGCAGCCATCTACAAAGTGATTGCGGAGCGCCGTGATATGCGCCATTTCTTGCCTACCCCAATTGCATCTGAAATATTACATAAGCTGTTAAAAGCAGCGCATCATGCGCCAAGCGTTGGCTTGATGCAACCTTGGCGCTTTATTAGAATTACGGACCACAACATGCGAAATGCCATCCATTCGCAAGTTGAAGAAGAACGTATCAATACGGCAAAAGCGATAGGCGAATATGAAAATACTGCACGTATGGCTGAGTTCATGCGCCTAAAGGTAGAAGGTATATTGGATTGCGGTGAACTTCTAGTGGCTACACTTTGTAATCACCGTGAAACACATATTTTCGGTCGTCGTACGTTACCAGAAATGGATTTGGCATCTGTCAGCTGTGCCATTCAAAATATTTGGTTAGCAGCCCGCGCTGAAGGCATAGGCATGGGATGGGTGAGCTTTTTTGATCCACCAAAATTAGCCTCTTTACTCAAAATGCCTGAAGGTGCTAAACCTATTGCTATTTTATGCTTAGGCTATGTCAATTCATTTTACAAGTCTCCCATGCTGGTTGAAGAAGGTTGGAAAACAGAAAAACCACTTTCTGAAATGCTAATGGAAAATATCTGGGTAGATAACGATTAATGGCGCTACATCTAATATTAGGTGGCGCACGCTCAGGTAAGAGCGCTTACGCTGAGCGGCTCGCATCAGAAAGTAAGTTAGCAGTTACTTACATTGCAACTGCGCAGGTTTATGACGATGAATTCGCACTGCGGGTTGCACACCATCAAGCACGACGCCCAAAGAATTGGGAAATTGTTGAAGCACCGTTTAACCTTGCCACGTCATTAGAGAAATATGCCAATAAGAATTTATTTGTGATAGTGGACTGCCTAACTCTGTGGTTAGCACAATGCATCTGCCCAGACTGCGCATCTCCAGAAACCGTTAGTTGGGAAGAGGAACGTTCTGCTTTGTTAAACATAATACCTAACCTTAATAGTGAAGTTATTTTGGTTAGTAATGAGGTAGGCATGGGAATTGTGCCTTTAGGTGAGATTAATCGCCAGTTTCAAGATGAGCAAGGCCGCTTAAACCAAGCAGTGGCAACGTTAGTAGATAGAGTGAGCTTTATTGCTGCTGGCCTACCGCTTCAATTAAAGGGATGATGATGATTGAGTTTACACTTAAAGGTGATTTTATTGCGCTTTGTGATTTACTTAAAATTGAAGGAATCGCACAGAGCGGTGGCCAAGGAAAGCAGATGGTTACAGATGGCATTGTCACAGTGGATGGTAAAATAGAACTGCGTAAAACTGCAAAGATTCGTGCAGGACAAGTAGTTACTTGCATGGATCAGAGCATTAAAGTTGTCAGCGTTACCGATTCACATAATTAACTCTTGGAATATCATCACAAAAATCCAATTCAGTCACGCTACCATAATCCACATTAATTCTAAATAGGCCTTTTAACTGCATATTGAGTACATGTGCAACCAGAGCTCTAATCATGCCTCCATGCGTCACTATTAACACATGGCCACGGTGATACTGATTAAGCACTTCATCTATAAATGTAATACCGCGCGCTTGTAATTGTGCAAAAGTTTCTCCGTTTGGCGGCGCCATATGCCCATAGTTTTGTGCCCACACATCAAAGTAGTCACGCGGCACCTCATCCCATGCTTGCATTTCCCAATCTCCAAAATGTAACTCCTTTAATCGGTCATCATGCCTTGCTTGGTCAAACCCCAAAGCACTCGCCAATTTGACGCAACGCTGCAAAGGACTAGTGAATACTGCATCCACTGCTAAATGTTGAATTTTGGCTTTAGTTGCTGCTGCTTCCTGCACAAAACTAACAGCTACATCAACATCTGTTTGCCCATAACAAATACCTGATTGAATTTGCAGACTCGTGTGCCTGATTAAAGTAAGCTTCAATGATTAACACTCCATAACACCAAGCCAAAATAAAATGCTAGCTCTGTAATTTGTTGCATAGCACCCAAAGTATCGCCGGTATAACCTTCAAGCCATTTTTTAATTTTTCTTCGCCACCAAATCCAGCTTAGCACCACGGGAAAACTTGTCATGAACACAAACATAACCATCTCATTAATAGGGCAATGGCTAATCGCAAGGCTTATTAAGATAATCACTAAAGGCAAAAGTCCAAAAACATTTGCCAACAGCAAAGAGTATCCACTGATTTGAGTTGCCAGTGGCTTTGCTTTACCTGATTGTTTTGCATAATTGAGTGTGGCCATCGCCCATACGGCTGCGAGCCTACTGACGGCATGGCTTGTCACCAGTGCAATTGGAACCCACTCACTGTTTAGTGAATTCAATAATTGAAACTTAGTTAATAACACCAAACATAAAGCGATTGCACCATAAGTCCCAAGCCTAGAATCCAGCATGATAGTGAGTATTTGCTCTCGACTCCATCCACCACCAATTCCGTCTGCACTGTCAGCCAAACCATCTTCATGAAAACCTCCCGTCAAATAAATCGTACTTGCCATACTCAACAAAATGGCTATATTCGGCGGAACAAATGTTGCACCTATTTGATAAACTGCAGCACCAACTAAACCGACCAAAACCCCAACTAAGGGAAAATACTTTGAGGCATCATTTAGTTCATCTTCATCAAACTGCACATGCTGTGGTACAGGAATTCTGGTGAAAAACTCAACTGCTAATAAAAAATAGTGCCACTCTTTAGTTAACATTTTCTTTTTTGCTGACACCAGCCTCTTTAAAACTTGCCATATTATTAAGAAAATCTACAGCAGACTGGACCAAAGGGTAGGATAGTACCGCTCCTGTTCCTTCCCCTAACCTTAAACCAAGATTCAACAATGGCTGCACTTCTAAATGATGCAGAAGTAACGCGTGACCAGCTTCGTCTGAACAATGAGAAAAAATACAGTATTGCGTAATATTAGGTTGCATTTTGGATGCAACAAGTAAAGCCACAGTTGCTATAAATCCATCAATCAGCAATACTGATTTTTTATGGGCTGCGCCCAACATAGCACCCACCATCATCGTAATCTCATAGCCACCATAAGTTGCTAGCACGCTCAAAACATCTTGATTATCAACAGCATGTTTTACTAAAGCTCTTCTCAATATTTTGGTTTTTTTGATGAGCCCTGCATCATTCAATCCTGTGCCACGTCCTACACACTTTGCAATAGGTAGCTCACACAAAATACTCATCAAGCAACTAGCTGACGAAGTGTTTCCTATACCCATTTCACCAAATGCAAAAACATTAGTGCCAGCATCTATTTCTTTATTCACAAATGCTTGCCCTAGGGTTAGTGCATGTTCACACTCTATCTCTGTCATTGCGGGCGTATGTAAAAAGTTCTTTGTTCCATTTGCAATTTTTGCGTGAACTAAATTTGTCGTATTCTCAAACTTAAAATTGACACCACTATCTATTACGCGAATGACAAATTGATGCTGTTTGGCAAACACATTGATAGCCGCACCACCAGATAAAAAATTCATCACCATTTGCGAAGTAACCGCTTGCGGATAAGCACTCACACCCTCTTCAACAATGCCGTGATCTCCTGCAAAAACTAATACAACAGGACGGCTTAATTTCGGTTTAAGTGAATCTTGTATTTGCCCAACCTGTAATGCAATGTTTTCCAATGAACCAAGCGCTCCTAATGGCTTGGTTTTGTTATCAACAATATACTGTAACTGTTTTTTGATTTCAGGATTGATTGGATCAATAGGAAAACTATAAGACTGAACGTTTTGCATAGACTATAACTATAAGCGATTAGATACAAATAAAAAACCCGCTATGGTATTAACATAGCGGGAATTAAGCACTTCGTGAATATATTATTCAGCAGCAGCTTCTTCTTTTACTTCCTCTACAGCTTCCATTGTTGCATCTGCAGCGTCGCTCGCAGCTTCAGCAGTTGCGTCAGCGGCAT
This sequence comes from uncultured Methylophilaceae bacterium, assembly GCA_964022105.1. Classification (GTDB taxonomy): domain Bacteria; phylum Pseudomonadota; class Gammaproteobacteria; order Burkholderiales; family Methylophilaceae. The sequence goes on along the minus strand of CAXIBZ010000043.1, from coordinate 4,201 downwards.
CAGTTGCAGCTTCAGTAGTAGCTTCAACAGCATCTGATGCCGCTTCTACTGCTTCATCTGCCGTTGCTTCAACAGCTTCACCAGCAGACTCAACGGCTTCACCCATGCTGCTAGCTGCGTCATCAGCTGCTTCTTCTGCTTTTTGGCTACAAGCAACTGTCATTGTTGTTGCTACTAAACCGATTAATAATGCGCGTAATAATGTGTTCATTCAAACTCTTCTTTCTAAAATAAAAATAAAAAAATAAAAAACTTCTTACTGTGCTGGAATGCGAAGCATTTGCCCAGGGTAAATCTTATCTGGGTGGCTTAACATTGGCTTGTTTGCTTCAAAAATTCTCATGTAAGCATTTGCGTTACCATAAAATTGCTTGGCAATCTTAGATAAAGTATCACCGCTTACAACTGTGTGGAATTGTGCGTCAGCTTCCACTGCTGTCACCGTCATATTATCTTCTACATTTTCTACACCTCTCACGTTACCGCAACATAACAATATCTTTTCTTTTGTTTCTTGCGTATCTGCAATGCCCGCAACACTTACTGTACTCGTTTTGCCATCAAAACCAATCTCTAAATCCTCAGCGTCTAAATTCATTTTTTTTACATATGCTTTTATAGCATCTGCGGCGGCCTGGTTTGCTGTAGATATCTTTTCAGCAGAAGCCTCAGCTTTTGCTGCCTGTTCCGCTTTTGCATCGCCAATACCAAATAACTTCTCGCCTGCATCTTTAATAAATGAAAATAATCCCATTATTCTTCTCCTTTTTATATGATGTATCGATTACCGTAAATTATATGCTTAATTTACATACTTAATACTAGTCTTTCTAAATATTTTTGCACTATTTGAAATATTAAATATTATTAAGTGTTTCTTTATATGCAAACTTTGATATAATGCGCGACTTGCAAATTAATTCTATCGTTGCAAAGACGGCCCGATAGCTCAGTTGGTAGAGCAGCGGATTGAAAATCCGCGTGTCACTGGTTCAATTCCAGTTCGGGCCACCAACAAGATAAAGCTCACAGTGATGTGGGCTTTTTGTTGCCTCAGGTTATCTTAATAATTAAGAGTCTGTTTCTTAATTTTATTGGCCCTTAGCTTACGTTCACAACTGCTTAAATTACTCTTCAATTTCTCTTCAAAGTAAATTCACTTGATATTCAGCTTGATTTAAGCTTAATACATTAATCTTTCAGAACCTCCATTAAGCTTCTACTAGTTGAGACATCCAGCTAGAATAATGCAATGAACCCTTTAATATATTATTTTGCTTCTACACTGAACAGGCTATTGGCAATTTTTTCATGCAAGGTGTTGATTTTAATGCTAAGCCTTACTTTCGCTACTCTGCCAGTTAGTTCAGAAGAAAGTTTAGCTCACGCAAGAAAGCTATTTGAATCTGGACAAATCCTTTCTTTAGAAAAAATTATAGAATCTGCAAAAGCATTAAAACCAGGTGATTTTTTAGAAATTGAGCTTGAGCGTAAAAGAGATTTTTATGTATATGAAGTAGAGATTTTAGATAGTGATGGTCAGGTATGGGAGTTGAAATTTAATGCCCAAACTGGAGAGCTAATCGAGATTGAACGTGATGATTAATGATGCGTTTACTATTAGTTGAAGATGATGAAAGCATTGGAACGCAACTGCAATCTTCTTTGCAGAAAGCGGGGTATGCGGTTGATTTAGTTGTTGATGGTTTAGAAGCTGAAGCAAATGCTAAAATCGAACCTTATGATTTAATTGTACTTGACTTAGGGCTTCCTAAGCGTTCTGGTTTAGAGGTGCTTGCTAACTTGCGTAGTATTGGTTGTTATACACCTGTTATCATTTTAACTGCCCGTGGTGGCTGGCAAGATAAAGTAACAGGATTCAAAACTGGCGCAGATGATTATGTGAGCAAACCTTTTCAAATTGAGGAGTTATTGGCGCGCATATCCGCTGTGCTAAAACGCAGCCTTGGTCATCGCTCAGTCGAACTACATCATGATAATTTTAAATTAGATGAGCAAGCACAAACCATCCTATTTGATAACGGAGCACAATATGATTTAACTGGGATTGAGTTTAGGTTGCTACGTTATTTTATGCTACACCCTGGACATCTATTATCTAAAACGGTACTGACTGAGCACATTTATGAATATGACGAGGACAAAGACAGCAATGTCATTGAAGTTTATATTAATAGACTGCGAAAGATAATCGGTACTGACCTAATTCAGACCAAACGTGGGCAAGGTTATATATTTGGTAGTAAACATTCATGATTTCTCTTAAGCGTCATCTATCATGGGGTCTCATATTAAGTTTGATTACTTTGCTCACATTGCAATGGATAGTCGTTAGCTATGTAATCAACAACCTCATCGAAGACCAGTTGGTATCTCGCATGCAACGCGACGGGGAAAGCTTGTTAGCGGGAACCTATTTTACTAAGTCGGGTGAGTTATTAGTAGATGCCAAGTATATTAGTACTATTTATGAAAGACCCTTTTCAGGTCACTACTATGTCGTTTACGCAAGTAAACGATCATATGCCTCTCGCTCCTTGTGGGATTTCAATATCAAGATCAAGCCATTGAATAAAGGGCAGCATGAAACGAGCTTTATTGAAGGACCAGAACAACAGCCATTACTGCTTGTAACACATGGTTATCAAAAACAAGGGTATATGATTACGATTGCTGTTGCAGAAAATCTTGCGCCACTAAGAGAAAGCATTACAAAGTTCCAGCTACTTTACGCAGGGGTTTCTTTATTGGGATTAATGGCTTTGTTATTGATACAACGGCTAATCGTATTGAAGGTACTGAAACCATTACAACAAGTACAAGTAGGAATCGCAAAGTTAGTCAGTGGCGAAGAGAGTCAGATTGCAAATGATGGTCCAGAAGAAATTTCACCATTAATTGAAGAGCTAAATCGTATTCTAGCTTCCGTTCAGAGCAAATCTAAAAGATCCAGAGAATCATTAGGAAATTTGGCGCACGCTCTCAAGAGTAAATTGACGCTGCTTAATCAAATAGCCGAACGCAAAGAAATGGAAAAGCTACCCATTATCCGCAAGGATATTTACACGGCAACTGAGTCCATTAGCCATCACATTGAGCGTGAACTCAAAAAAGCAAGATTGATGGGTGAAATACACCCTGCAAAAAGAGTTGAATTAAATACTGAAGTTGCGCAAATAGCAAATACATTACAGCATATGTATATCCAAAAAGCTGTCAAGATCTCATGGGAAATTTCGCCTAATACTATCTTTTGTGGTGATCGAGAAGATCTATTAGAGATGTTGGGAAACTTGCTCGATAATGCCTGTAAATGGTGTAAGCAAAACGTGTTGCTTACTGCTCATCAAGATAAGGTCATCACCTTTACTATCGAAGATGATGGTCCAGGCTGCGCTGAAAATACACTTAAATTGCTTGTACAGCGTGGATTTCGTGCAGATGAATCCACACCTGGTAGCGGCCTTGGACTTGCTATCACGAATGACATTGCTACCAGTTATGGGGCTGACCTAACTTGTGGCAAATCAACACGATTAGGAGGTCTGCTTGTAAAAGTTAGTTTTCCAATCCGTTAGTTTATCTGTTAAAAATCTTTAAAACCAATCTCTACTAATGTTATTCACTTTACCTGTTTTAGCATCAATTAAGACCTCCCACTCTGTGCCATCAGCATCCAAAATCTCAAATTCATAGTCCCAACCCTTTTTGAATGTTCTGTTCTCAAGTTCAACATCTTCAATCACCCCTGGTTTTGCTAACAAGGCTTTACTCTTGGCTTCCTCTAAAGAAATCAAATTGAATGATTTTGAAATTTCTTCTATCTCCTGCAAGTCGTCATCTGCAAGTGCCATACCTGTCAACCCAAAGGATAAAACCGTTGCTGCAAATAAAGTTTGAATTGCCTTTCTCATGATATTAATTCTCCGTTTGATTGTCGTAAGAATGACTTTACACGGACAACCTTAAAACAAACTTAAAATGCATCCATTAAATTTAATATGTTCCTATTAATGGAACATGATTAGTGTTAGAAACATGCAACGTGACAGAATTGTCACGCTCCTACGAGACTTAACGAGTGAGGGCGGGCCTTAACACTTAATAAAATAGCGATTTTTACAGTTGAAAATCCGCGTGTCACTGGTTCAATTCCAGTTCGGGCCACCAAATAGAATAA
>CAXIBZ010000042.1:0-9563 GCA_964022105.1 uncultured Methylophilaceae bacterium | reverse complement strand
CTGATAGTATTGCTGCTTGGCTCGCTGAAAAAGTGAATGCACAACAACTGGTGTTGGTAAAGTCAGACAAACCTGCTGGCGCTGAATTAAGTCTTAGAATGATGAGCGAAAGTGGCGTTGTTGATCAAGCATTTAGTGATTTTGTACTCAATAAAACTTTCGGCAAATGGATGCTGAAAAAGACCGACCATGAGTATTTTCTGGAAGGGGTCAATTATGAAACACTTGATAGGATAGCAGGTTCACTACATTAAAAAAAAAAAAACAAAAAGTATATACAGACGAGGAAGTAAAAGCCAAGCTCGCTGAAATATTGCCAAATTGGTTTCTAGAGAATGGATGGATCCGCCGTAAATTCAAAACGAGTGGATGGAAGGCAACGTTGATGGTTGTTAACACCGTCGGCCATTTAGCAGAAGCTGCCTGGCATCATCCTGATTTGACTGTTTCTTATGCTTTTGTCATTGTGAAGTTGTGTACGCATGAGGCAAAAGGTATTACAGACAAAGATTTCGAGTTGGCTAGCAAGATTGAGCAAGTTATTTCCTGGCAACCAGCATTAGAAGGTGGTGCCTTAACAGGAACACCAAACGATGATGCTCGATTTAAATACATTAAATACGATTAACTATTAACGTCAACCTTACTCAAATACTTGCTTCTTGAATTTGCCAAAGTGCAACATAATGGTGGGCAGTATCAGTAGGTTTAAAATAGTTGATGTGACTAGCCCCCCGACAATAATAGTCGCCATCGGCCCTTCAATTTCGCGCCCAGGTTGATTACTACCAGCGGCAAGCGGTAACAGGCCTAAACCAGTTACAAGCGCAGTCATTAAGATTGATGGTAGACGCTCACTTGCCCCACGAATACAGGTCTCAAGATTCCAAGTGCAATTTTCGACATCAATCAAATGCTGAAAATGTGAAACCATCATAATAGAATTTCGTAGTGTGATGCCAAAGAGGGTAACGAAACCAACTAATGAACCAAGTGATATCCAACCGCCAGTTAGCAATGCAGCAATGACACCACCAATGAGCGCAAATGGTAGATTAACAAAGGTAAGCAATAGATTACGTAACCTGCCAAAGGCTACATACAGCATCAAGAAAATGGCGACACCAGCAAGAACAGAATGCACTAACAAGTCTTCTCGTGATTGGGCATTTGCTTCAGCTTCGCCAGTAAATTCAAGATAATTTCCAGCATGTAGTTGTATTTCATTGTCGATACGGCTTTGCAACTCAGTATTGAAGCTTGCAAGATCGCGATCTTCAACATTAGCAGTAATGGTTTGTATGCGTTTAGCTCCTGAGTGTAATATCTTTGACCGACCATTTTCTTGTGTGATAAATGCAATATCCTTCAAGTAAAGTACTTTGCCATCTGGGTTAAAAAAAGGAATATTCTGAATATCACCAATATCATCACGAGCCTCTTCTTCCAGCACTACAGATAGACCGATCACATGGTTGCCTAAGTAAACCTGTGCAATTGGTACGCCCTCATAAGATGCACGTAAAGCATCTAAAACATCTACTGTTTTTAATCCCCATTCTGTTAATTTTTCGGATCTTAGTCGAATAACTGCTTGTGGAGTACCAGGGGGTGATTGTAACAAGACATCCTCAGCACCTTTAATTTCAGCAACAAGCGCAGCAATTTTTTGTGCATCACGATCTAGAGCATCTAAATCAGAACCATAAATATTGATGACCGTAGATGCAGCATATCCAGATATAGTCTCTTCAATGCGCTCTGTTAAAAAGGTATTAATTGCAAAGTTAACACCAACAAATCCAATTTCTGCCACACCATCACCATCTGAGTCCTCTGCTTCGCCAGCAAGTTCTTCACGGATGTCGGCTAGAATGCGGTCTTGCTCTTTGCCAGAAAGTGTACCAATTTCAATTTCAAATTCACTATAGTGCGTACCGAATGTATCTGCGCCATTTGGTGCACGTCCAACCCATTGTGTGACAGATTTAACACCTTCAATACCGCGCAAAACCTTTGAAACTTGTTTGCCTAACCTTAAAGACTCCTCCTCGGAAGTGCCTGGTACTGCTGTCATGTGCATGATGAAGTGGCCTTCGTGCAAGGCAGGGATAAACTGGCTTTTAAACAGTAGTAGAATGCCAAGTCCTAACGCAATGAGTAGGCAGCTTCCAGTCAGTATAATTTTAAAATTGCGCTCAATTTTTACTAGTAGCTTCACATAAACTTTTTTAATTGATTTGATGATGGGTGAGTCTTCAGACTCTAATTTTGCCGATCCCAGTAACAAATAACAGAGTGCTGGTGTGATCGTGAGTGCGACAACCAAAGACGCCATAATTGCCGTAATGTAGGCGAGGCCCAACGGTGCAAAAAGCTTACCTGCAACACCGCTTAGTGTCAGCAAAGGAACAAAAACTAATGCAACAATAATGGTCGCATACACAACAGAGCTACGCACTTCCATCGAAGCCTCATAGACAACTTTAAAGTTTGATAGCGGCTGCGCAAGTAAGCGGTTTTCCCGCAAGCGTCTAAAGATATTTTCAGTATCAATAATGGCGTCATCTACGACTTCACCTAGTGCAATTGCTAGTCCACCAAGTACCATGATGTTTAGCCCCACATCAAAGTAACTCAAAATAACAATAGCGGTAAGCAAAGATAATGGAATTGCCGTTGCAGATATAAATGCAGTGCGAACGTTAAATAAAAATAAAAACAGAATGGTAATGACGAGCGCAGAACCAATTAAAATATCGGTTCTAACACCTTCAATAGCTGTCTCAATAAAGTTGGCTGGTCGGAACAAACCCTCATGTAGCTCAACTTTTTCTCTGATTAGTGTAGGTTTGATCTCTTGAAGTGCAGATTCTATCGCCAATGTGACGGCGTGTGTATTAGCGCCTAGCTGTCCTTGAACGGATAAGTAAATACCCGTTTCTTCATTAATAGCAGCTGCACTAATCGATGGTGCTGGCGCTTCAACAACCCGCCCGATATCACCAATTCTTATTGAGAGACCATTTCTATGAACGAGCGTTGCTTTAGCTAGCTTTTCAGGTGTCGCCGCTTGGCCTTCTGTATTAATAATAATGCGTTGGTTACTATTTTGAATATAGCCAGCTCCACTGACCCCTGTCGCCTTTTTAGTTGCTTCAACAACATCATTAATATTAAGTTGATATTGCAATAACTTAGCAGGATCTACTTGCACTTGGTATTGGCGAACCTCACCACCAAAAACGTTCACATCCGCAACACCTGGTATTGCAAGTAAATGTGGCACAACAGTCCAGTCCACAAGTGTGCGAACCTCCATTAAACTTCGCTGTTTTGATGTTAAACCAAAACCAAGCACTGTGCTGGCAGAGGAGGTGAGGGGTGTGATATTGGGAATTATGCCTGCAGGGAGGCGATTGCTTAGTGTGTTAAGGCGTTCAGCAACAACTTGTCGATTCAGGTATATATCGGTGTCTTCATTAAAAATAACTGTTACGACAGAAAGACCAGGAATAGATTGTGATCGCATATCGGTCACGCCTACCGTCCCGGCAATTGCAGTTTCTATTGGCTGCGTCACAAGGCTTTCAACTAGTTCAGCAGATAAACCAGGGGACTCTGTTTGAATGATGATTTGCGTTGGAGAAAACTCTGGGAAAACATCTAGATTGCTGCGTGTCAGACTGTAAATGCCATATAAGACAACAAGGATAGCAAGTCCAATGATAACGCCATAAAATCGTATTGAAAACTTGACGATAGCTGACATCATCATGCAGCTACCTTGATACGTGATAGCGTCTGCCAACAGCAGCTATTGTTTGTTGTTGCGTTAATCATCGTTTTCATTTTTTATTAGATACTTGAACTCTTCAGAAAGTAATAGCTGTGCTCCTCTTACAACGACTTCACTTTCAGCATCAAATCCAGTATTAAACCAACCAGCATCAACTTCTTTGTCCGCCATAATTGGTTTTCGAATAAACTGATCGTCACCTTCTTTGAAATAAGCCCATGGTGTACCTGCATACCACACAACAGCGCTGCTTGGGATGATAATGCCGTTATTGACGGTGTTTTTATCAGCACTTGCCTCTACCGTAACCCGCATTCCTAAACGTAAATCTCTCGCTGGTGCAACAAAGTAAAACGTTTTTCCTGCTCCATTACTATCGGCTTGTGTTGCAACAGAAATATACTCTGCCTTTATTAACTGCTTACCATTTAAAGGACTAATTTTTACGACATCACCCATTTTTGGTTCAGGTATATTAAATGGTAAACTCACCTGAATAAGCATGTTCTTTCTTGATAGTAGGTTTTTAAAAACGGAAGATGGTTGATTGCTTAACGCAGCTTTGGCTAGGGAGCTACCCCACTTAAGCTTAGCATTAGCCAGTAGATTCTCAATCTCTAATAATTTGCTATTGATATTTGCTTTGTCTGTGTTGACCAAAGCAAGTGCTTCTTGAACAGCAAGGTCCGATACATTTTTATCATCATCATTGAGTGTTTTTAGTCGCTCATATTGAGATTGATGTTGTTGACTATTCGCTTTTAATGCACTGAGTTCTGCATTTAAATTAAGCAGCATCGTTTTAGCTTCAATCAGCGTGTCAATTGGCATGACAATACCAAAACCCTTGATTTCATCCTGATAAGCCATCTCTTTGACCTTGGCATAGCTGATACCGCTATTCTTTTGTACTGCAGGAGAAAGGCTGACGATACTGATGCCTTCTTTTTCCGCTACACGGTCTAAGCTTTCAATTTCTTCTTCTTGTTCAGTTCGAAAATCTTCATATTCGTCTTTTCCATAAAAAACAAGCATCCAAAATAGAATGACTATTAATAAAGCTTGCAATCCAATAATAATGGCAGATTTTTTATTGATCATTATTCAAGCTCACTTGTTGTTAAAGAGGGCATCGTAAAATTGCTGTAAAGCGGTTTCTGCATCAGGTTCTCAATTTGATGAGCAGCGTTTAATTGTGCGAATTGAGAGGTCATAAGCTGCTGCTTTGCGATAATCGTATTCAGTTTGTATCTTGTTAAGTCAAGTTTCCCAATTAAACCAGCATCAAACTGCTGCTGCATTTTTGCTGCGATACTCTTTTGTTCATCAAATGCCTGAGTTGCTTGTTTGGTTGATTGCTTAGCTGTGGCATATTGAATTTTGGTATTCGTTACGTTTGCGATGATGTCGGCTTGTAAATTTTCAATGGCTGCACCTTCAACTGCTCGCAATTGTTTGGCTTCTTCAATTAAAGCGGTATTTTTTTGCAACATATTTAACAATTTGGAAAAGCCTAATGACCATATTCTGTCACCAAACTCGTATAGTATACCTGGGCTGATTGTTATATCTGGCATTTGCTTGGCAGCTTGAAGCTTAATTTCAGTCTCAGCAGCAGCATATTGTAATATGCGACGCCTAAGGTCAATTCTATTCAATAGTGCCTGTTCTCTTAGTATTTCCGTCGTCAATCCCTGTTCTAAGACCGCTTGTTGCTGTGATAGTGTTTCTGTTATAGATAGTGGCTTGATTTTAATTTGTGAAAACATTTCAGATGTTAAGCCGACATTAGCTGCTAATAGTGCATCAATCTTTTGCAATTTAGCTAGTTTATTCCTAAGCTGGTGTTGTACTTTTAGCGCTAGTAAGCGCGCAGTGCTTAATTCTGTGTTTGATGCCATGCCAACATTAACTCTTTTTTCCAGCATCTCAACAATGTTGTTTTGTGTTGCTAGTTCTTCTTCTAATAGGTTGATTTCTGCTTGAGTTTGATGATGGGCAGTGAGATCAGCGGCTATCTGACTGCGTAGCTGCCATGCAAGCTCTGCCAAATCAACCTCGGCGATAGCAACATTTTTTTCTGCCTTTTCAATTTTTAAACCACGCTTATTGTAAGTTTCAATCGGGATGTCTACAGTCAAGCCATATGACCATGGTCTTATGTCTTCATTAGCTTGATTGCTGCGTGCAAGGTCTGCATTAAGTGTTGGCGCTTGTCTGATACTAGCGGTTTGTACTGAAAGTCTTGCAAGTGCTAATTGTTGTTTAGCAACATCAAGCTTTGTATGAAAATAAAGTGCGCATAAAGTTAAGGAGTCAATATCCCATGTCTGTAATGGAAGCTCTGATTGATCATATCCATGCTCGATTAAGAATGTATTGAATGTTGCGCTAGTCGGATCTTTTGCTACAAGATTTTCAGCACTTGATTTGAGGTTTATTGGTTTTTCAGCTGGTGTAACTGTACAGCCTGAAGCGAATAGGCACAGGATTAAAATAGCGAGTTGTTGTATTTTATTCAGCATGATGCAAGCTACTCACGCAACTTCAGTCCCCCGAATGAATTTGCTAGCTAGTTAGGCTGCAATGCTTGCATGAACAGCATTAAGTGCGTCTTGCAAAGACTCTTCTGGGAGTTTGTTTATTGTTGTTGCAAGCAAGTCAGCGGCTTCTACTGTACGAATAGGTAAATCGCTCGTATTAATTTCAGCAATCAGGCCCGCTGCTGCACCTGCTATCACCAATAATATTTCACGTTCTTTCATGAGAAGCTCCAATTCAGAACGTAGCATGTTGTTTTCAGCTGAGTGATTCGTGTTTTCCATCATTTTATGATCTTTAAAAATAGTTATTACGCTATATATTGCCACAATACAGTGTCAACGCACACGAATACTTTAACGAGCATAGTTAAAAAAGTAAAATTAAAAGAACTAATTTTATGAAAAAACAGGCTTAATCATTAAAGCAATAAAAATAGTTATTTTTTTATCAGAATAATCTTTGCCAGACGTTGTCATTGATATACAATGTCGCCTTTGGTATTTATGACATTGATATTTCAATGTGATGAATAATGCGAGAGTGGCGGAATTGGTAGACGCACTGGATTTAGGTTCCAGCGCCGCGAGGCGTGAGAGTTCGAGTCTCTCCTTTCGCACCAACCCTTTTTAATATTGGGTTGTTATAACAAAAGTCGTTAGAACATATCGTTCATCAATTAGAACAGAAAATTAATCAGGAATCGCAACATGGCAGTATCTGTTGAAACAATCAGCAATATCGAAAGACGCATGACAGTCACTTTACCACTGGCTGACTTGGATAACGTGATACAAAGACGTCTCAAAGAGATTTCTCGCACGGCAAAATTTTCAGGTTTCCGTCCAGGTAAAGCACCAATGAGCTTGGTCAGTCAGCAATATGGCGCACAAGCACGTGACGAGGTATTCTCTAAAGCGGTAGAAACCAGCTTTAGTGATGCTGTTGTCGAGCATAAATTAAGAGTCGCTGGCTACCCGAGTATTGAACATAAGCCATTTGGGGAAGCTGCTACTGAGCTTGAATACACGGCAACTTTTGAAATTATTCCTGAAGTCGAAGTGGGTGATATCACTAAGGTAACAGTAGAAAAACCTGTGCTGAGTGTGACTGATAAGGATGTTGATAAAACAATTGATGTATTGGTGAAGCAACGTGTTAGTTATACACCAGTCAAACGAGCATCAAAAAAAGGTGACCGAATTAATATTGATTTGACAGCTTCTATTGATGGTGAACAGGTTGAAAGTACTAATAATAAAGGCATGGACATCGTGTTAGGCGAGGTTGGCCGCATTGAAGCTTTTGATAAAGAGTTGACCGGTGGCAAAGCAGGTGAAACCAAAACATTCCAGATTGAATACCCTGAGGATCACAATCCACAGCAATTGGCTGGAAAAAAAGTTGATTACACAGTAACTTACAACAGTGTAGCTGAACCAGTATATCCTGAAGTAGACGAAAAGTTTGCCAAAAATTTAGGTGTGGCGGATGGTGATGTTAATAAATTACGCGATGAAATTAAATTAAGCCTTGAGCAAGAGGTTGAGAAGCGTATTAATGCACGTGTTAAAGAACAAGTCTTTCAAGGCTTGATTGATGTAACAAACGTTGACTTACCAAAGGCTTTGGTGGGTGAAGAAATTAGCCGCATGATGCAAATGACAGCACAAAACCTACAGCAGCGCGGAATGGATCCTAAAGCAATTCAACTCAAGCCAGAAATGTTCGAAGAGCAAGCGAAGCGTAGTACTGCATTGCGACTAGTTCTCTCACAATTGGTTAATGCAGAGAAACTACATGCCGAAGCTGACCAAATTAAGGCAATGGTAGAGACGTTTGCACAAAACTATGAGCAACCGCAACAAATGATTGATTGGTACTATGCTGACGTGAAACGTCTTGATGAGCCATCTGCACTTGCAACTGAAGCAAATGTGGTTAAATGGGTACTTGAAAAAGCACAAGTGAAAGATAAAAAAGTAAAATTTGATGAGTTAATGGCAGGATAGAAAAGGGTAATATCAATGAGCAAACATTCAAACCTGAATAATCAAGCACAAGAAACGCAAGGCCTTGGCTACATACCGATGGTCATTGAGCAAAGTGGTCGTGGCGAACGCTCATTTGATATTTATTCACGGTTACTAAAAGAACGTGTCATTTTTCTAGTTGGCCCAGTTACAGATGCTTCAGCTAATTTAATTGTGGCACAATTATTGTTTTTAGAAGCTGAAAATCCTGATAAAGACATCTCTTTTTATATCAACTCACCTGGTGGATCAGTTACTGCTGGCATGTCAATTTACGACACTATGCAATTCATAAAGCCTGATGTAAGCACTCTATGTATTGGTCAAGCGGCAAGTATGGGTGCATTTTTGCTAGCATCTGGTGCAAAAGGGAAACGTTTTAGCTTACCAAACTCACGCGTGATGATTCATCAACCATCAGGTGGTTTCCAAGGTCAATCGTCTGATATCCAGATTCAAGCCAAAGAAATCATGTATTTGCGCGTTAAGTTAAATGAAATTCTTGCTAGCCATACAGGGAAATCTCCAGAAGAAATTGATTTAGACACTGAACGTGACAACTTTATGAGCGCAGAAGAGTCTGTTAAGTATGGCATGATTGATCGTGTGATTGCCAACCGCAAAGAAGCGGCTTAAGATAGAAACTTAATAATCAAGCTACAGGAATTTTTAAATGGCAAAGTCTGAAGACGAAAAACTACTTTACTGTTCATTTTGTGGTAAGAGCCAGCATGAAGTGAAGAAGTTGATTGCTGGTCCATCAGTCTTTATCTGTGACGAATGTGTTGACTTATGCAACGACATTATTAAAGAAGAGATTCAAAGCCTGAATGATATTCAAACTGCAGAGAAGTCATTACCAAGCCCGCAAGAAATTTCAAAAATTTTAAGTCAATATGTGATTGGTCAAGATAAGGCCAAAAGAAACCTTTCAGTAGCTGTTTATAATCACTACAAGCGTCTGGAACATAAACACATTGAAGATAATGCAACAAAAGACGATGTTGAAATTCAAAAAAGTAACATATTGTTAATCGGGCCAACTGGTTCTGGTAAAACGTTATTAGCGCAATCATTAGCACGCTTACTGGATGTGCCTTTTGTAATGGCTGATGCAACTACACTGACTGAAGCAGGTTATGTTGGTGAAGACGTTGAAAATGTAATGCAAAAACTTCTACAAAAATGTG
>CAXIBZ010000041.1:0-9675 GCA_964022105.1 uncultured Methylophilaceae bacterium | reverse complement strand
TGAAACCATGCGCGCATCTGAAAGCCAAAAACTGCTAAATTATGGCTTCCAGTTTTATGAATCAACGCGTGTTTATGAAAAAGCACAAGCTATTTCTGCCATTCCCGTTTACAAGGGCTTCACCAAAACGGTTACCGCTACGGTTAATAATGACCTTTATCTTTCTTTACCAAAAGGTGACTATGCACGGGTAAAAGCAACAATGACATCCAGACAACCACTGATTGCACCAGTTAAAGCTGGTCAGCCTGTCGGTAAGATTACATTCTCACTAGATGGAAAAGTCATTCATGAACAAACACTCGCTGCAGCAGAAGCCATTAGTCCAGCAGGATTCTTTGGTAGAATGATTGATAGCATTAAACTTCTACTTAAATAAAGTACATGGCAGATACAAAGAACATTGACACAGGAGAGACTCTGGTTGAGTTTCCATGTGAGTTTCCAATCAAGGTGATGGGAGAAACGCATGTCGATTTCATGCTAGAAATCATCAAAGCGATACAAGCGCATGAAACAAGTTTTGATGAAAGCAGAGTTGTTACAAAAGCTAGTTCTGCAGGAAGATACACCAGTCTCACTTGTCATTGTTATGTAGAATCAAAACCTCAGCTGGACAATATTTACCGCGCATTAACCAGCCATCCGATGGTTAAATTTGTACTTTAGCGACTAAATCAATGCCGCTTATTACACGTAAGCTTGGTCTAACAGATTATCAAAACACGCTTGCAGCAATGCAAGCGTTTACTGCAAATCGTACATCTGATACACCAGATGAGTCATGGTTAACCGAGCACGACCAGATTTATACATTAGGGTTAAATCGAAAAAACATTCGATTACCAAACAACTCAATACCAGTTGTCAACGTTGACCGCGGTGGCAAAATTACCTATCACGGCCCAGGTCAAGTTGTAATTTACCTACTGATTGATTTAAACCGCAGCAAGCGCAATGTGCGTCAATTAGTCGACGTCATTGAGAGTAGTATCATAGACTTGTTAGCGCAATATTCAGTTGTATCAAACACTAAAAAAGACGCACCTGGTGTTTATGTTGATTACAAAAAAATTGCTTCCGTTGGCTTAAGGCTGAAACGCGATTGCTGCTATCATGGTCTCAGTTTAAATGTGGACATGGACCTTAATCCGTTTAAGGCAATTGATCCATGTGGATATGCTGGTTTGGAAATGACGCAAACAAAAGATTTGAATATCCAGGAATCGCCCCAAACTATGGGTGAGACGCTACTTAACATACTAAAAAACAGACTATCACAATGACGCAAGAAACCAACATCCGATCAACAACCAGACCACCAAAGAAAGTGGCTGGCGTCAAAGAAATTGATGCGGCTAAAACATCACGCATTCCAATCAAAATCGTGCCGCAGCCTACTTTGCGCAAGCCAGAATGGATTAAGATGAAAATGCCTAATAGCAGGCGCTTTCAAGAAATTAAACAGGCATTACGTAATAACCACCTACACACCGTTTGTGAGGAGGCAAGCTGCCCCAATATCGGTGAATGTTTTAGTAGCGGTACTGCCACTTTCATGATTTTAGGTGACATTTGCACCAGACGCTGTCCTTTTTGTGATGTAGCACATGGCAAGCCATTACCACCAGATATCAATGAACCAAAAAATTTAGCAAAAACAATTGCAGAGATGCAATTAAACTATGTTGTGATTACCAGTGTTGATCGGGACGATTTACCCGATGGTGGGGCAAAACACTTCGTTGATTGTATTAAAGCCATCCGCTCTGCATCACCTAACATTAAAATTGAGATATTGGTTCCTGATTTTAGAGGTCGCCTCGATATTGCCTTAAGTATCTTAAAAGAAGCACCTCCAGATGTCATGAATCATAACCTTGAAACCATCCCACGCTTATATAAGCAAGCGCGTCCTGGTTCAGACTACCAAAACTCGCTCAACTTACTCAAAGCGTTCAATGACATGTATCCACACATTCCGACGAAGTCTGGTTTAATGTTGGGTCTTGGCGAAACGGATGATGAAATTCTGGAGGTAATGAAAGACTTACGCGCCCATGCTGTATCTATGCTAACACTTGGACAATATTTACAACCGAGTGAGCATCATCTTCCGGTGATGCGTTATGTCACACCGGCAACTTTTGATATGTTCAAAGAAAAGGCAGATGCCATGGGCTTTAATAATGCTGCTAGTGGCCCCATGGTAAGAAGTAGTTATCATGCTGACTTACAAGCAAATCATGTCATATAACACCAATTTTTTTATTGAGAATATATTATGGTCCCTCATTTAACAACAGCATTAAGCGGCCCACTGCTTGAACTTGAAAAGAAAATGCTCTCCTCAATGGCTGACATTGAGCATTGGTTTCGTTCACAATGGTTAAATCATGCTTCGCCATTTTATGCATCCGTCGATATCCGTAATAGCGGATTTAAACTGGCTCCTGTTGATACAAACTTATTCCCAGCTGGCTTTAATAACCTCAATCCAGAATTTATCAGTTTGAGTGTACAGGCAGCGATGGTTGCTATTGAAAAAATATGTCCTGAAGCGCACCGATTACTCATCATTCCAGAGAATCATTCACGAAATACGTATTATCTCCAGAATGTGATCGAGCTAGCCAACCTGTTAAAGGCAGCAGGCTTGGATGTTAGAGTAGGTAGTTTATCTCCTGAAATTACAGAACCAACATCACTTGTCGCACAAGATGGGCATACCCTACTTCTTGAACCTTTGGTTCGCGAAGGTAACCGGATTAAACTGAAAAATGCGCAGCTAGGTGATTTTGATAGTTGCGCCATCTTACTAAATAATGATTTATCTGGTGGAGTACCCGATATATTAAAAAATATTGAACAAAACTTGATTCCACCTTTGCATGCTGGCTGGCATAACCGTCGAAAAACCAATCATTTCTCAGCCTATAATCAAGTGATTAATGACTTCGCTGGTATGCTTAATATAGATCCATGGCTATTGAACCCTTACTTTGAAAGTTGTGAAGGTATAGACTTTAATGCACGTACTGGTGAAGAGTGTTTAGCCACCAAGGTACAGACGCTACTAGATAAAATTAAATCAAAATATCAGGAATACAACATCAAACAGACACCTTATGTCATCATTAAGGCTAATGCAGGCACATATGGCATGGGTATTATGTCAGTAAAGTCTGCGGATGAAGTTCGCGGTTTAAACCGTAAAAAACGCAATAAAATGTCCGTTATCAAAGAGGGGCAACAAGTTTCCGAAGTGATCATTCAAGAAGGTGTATACACTTTTGAAAGTATCAATAATGCGGTCGCTGAACCTGTCGTTTACATGATGGACCATTTTGTGATTGGTGGCTTTTATCGAGTCCACACCAGCCGTGACGCAGACGAAAATCTGAATGCGCCTGGTGCGCATTTTGTGCCGCTAGCATTTGAAAAGCCATGTACATTGCCTGACTGTACGGACGCCCCAGACACAGTGCCCAATCGTTTTTATGCCTACGGTGTCATTGCAAGGCTTGCGCTGCTAGCTGCTGCTATTGAGCTTGAAGAAACAGATCCGCTCAATGATGACGAGTCTATTGCTGCATGAAACTGCTCTTTATTCTTGACCCTTATGCCAGCTTAAAAGTCGCCAAAGACACGAGTGTCGCGATGATGCGTGAAGCATCTAAGCGTGGTCATACGCTATTCGTGTGCCAACAACATGATGTCTTTTTGCGCAATCAGTCGGTTAAAATCCATGCACAAGGCTTTAAATTTTCCGATGGCATTGATTGGTTTGCTCTAGCGGAAACCAAGGAATCATCACCTGCTGATTTTGACGTTATATTAATGCGTAAAGATCCACCATTCGATAACGAGTATTTATATAGTACTTATCTACTTGAATTGGCAGCTAATCAAGGTGGTTATGTTATTAATCACCCAAATGCTGTACGAAATTGGAATGAAAAGCTTTCCGTTACAAAATTCCCGCAATTCTGCCCAGAATTTATGGTGACGAGTGAAAGTCAGTTAATTCTTGAGTTTTTAAAAGCCAACCAGGATATTGTGGTTAAACCACTTGATGGGATGGGTGGTACCAGTATTTTTAGATTAAGAACTGAAGATCCAAATCTAAATGTCATCCTGGAAACCATTACCCAGCATGACCAAGTCACTATTATGGCGCAGCAATATTTACCTGCTATCAAACAGGGTGACAAACGCATTATCGTGATTGATGGCTCGCCGTTACCTTATGCACTCGCACGTATTCCTAAAGCGGGTGAGACCCGGGGTAATTTAGCAGCTGGCGGCAAAGGGGTTGCACAGCCTTTATCAGAACGAGATTGGGAAATTGCCAACACAGTTGGCAAAACACTCAAGGCTGAAGGTTTATTCTTTGTTGGGCTGGATGTTATTGGTGACTACCTAACTGAAATCAATGTCACCAGCCCAACTGGCATCGTAGAAATAACCGCCCAAACAGATTGCAATGCCCCCAGTGTTTTTTGGGATGCGTTAGAAGCCAAACTAGAATAGTGCGCACACTAGCGTTATAGTAGCGCCTATGCGCTTTCTTTTTCTATTGATCTCTTTACTACTGCTTACTAGCTGCAATCCTAAAGAGCCACTCTATAATACGCAAACCTATGTATTTGGTACATTGGTAGATATCTCTATTTATGGGGAATCTGATGAGCGCGCACAAGCAGTTGCAACAGCAATCATCAACAACTATAACCAATTACATCATCGACTACATGCGTGGAAGCCGAGTGAAATTAGTGCGATAAATCATGCTTTTGCTGAAGGAGAAACGGCTAATGATGTGAACGCAGATATTGTAAAAATGATTGAGGAGATTACCTCGCTTTCTAATCAATCACAAGGCGCTTTTAATCCAGCAATCGGTCAGCTAATTGAACTATGGGGCTTTCAAAGTGACAGCTTCATTCCCCATCACGTTGAGGCAGAAAAAATCCAAGCGCTCGTCGCAAAAAATCCACAAATGAAAGACATTATTGTTGAAGGCAATAAACTTTATAGCAACAATCCATCCGTCCAACTCGATTTAGGTGGGTATGCAAAAGGCTACGCATTAGATATTGGATTAGCTTACTTACAAGCGCAACACATCCAAAATGCACTGATTAACATTGGCGGCAACATTATTGCGTTAGGTAAACATGGTGATAAATCATGGCGGGTCGGCATTCAACACCCCCGTCAACCCAATGCGATAGCCTCTATTGAATTACCTAGCGGCTGGGCAATTGGTACTTCAGGGGATTACCAACGTTATTTTGAGTTAGATGGCAAGCGCTACTGCCACATCATAAACCCCACAACAGGCTATCCAGTGCAAGACATACAATCTGTGACGATATTAATTCCTCCGCAAAAAAATGCAGGCGTACTGTCCGATGTTGCTTCAAAACCAATTTTTATTGCAAAACCTGCTGCGCGTGTTGTAGCAGCTAACAAAATGGGCATACAGTATTTTTTAATTATTGAATCTAGTAGCAATTTACAAGTAAGCGCACCAATGCAAAAACGCTTAGATTGGTTAGATGTCAGCGCAGAAAAAAATGCAAAGGTTATTCAAAATGAATAATCCCGCTTATCATCACAAACCACTTATTGGCGATTGGATTGTCATCATTACCAGTCTAGGAGCCGTAATTTTTCTCTTTCAATCGCTATGGATCAATACGCCAGCAAGTCAATTACAGATACGTCAGGGCGATAAAATCATTGGGACATACGACTTAAACCAGACTAAAGAGCTACACATTCATGGCCCTTTGGGCGAGTCTCTCATCAGTATCAATCAGGGGAAAGTAAGATTCAAACAATCACCCTGCAACAATCAATATTGCGTTCATCAGGGCTGGTTAAATCGTACAGGGCAAGTCGCTGTTTGCTTACCGAACCAAGTCAGCATCCAACTAATTGGCGAAAATAAACCATATGACTCGCTCAACTATTAGTATCACCACCACCAAGGAAGATCATCAGATTGCCAAGCTTACGGCACTAGCAATCGGATTGCATGTCATTGAAACCATATTTCCGTCACCTCTTCCAGGCGTTAAACCTGGTATCGCGAATATCATCACACTCTATGTGCTAATGCAGTATGGTTTTGGCACTGCTGCCTGGGTCAGTTTATTGCGCGTCTTTGCCAGTAGTTTATTAATTGGGCAATAAAAATCGCCGAAAGGTGTGCTTAGCCTGCCAGGTGCACCATTCAGTTTAGGAATTTTATTTTTTGTACAGTATTTACCAAAAAAATTCTTTAGTGTCATTACGCTTAGCATACTTGCTGCGTTTGCACATATTGCAGGGCAATTAATAGTGGTCAGACTTTGGCTGATTCCACATACAGGTATTAGCTATCTAATACCTATTTTTGCCTTAGCTGCATTATTTTTTGGTACGGTGAATGGATTAATTTGCTTAAGAATCCTAAAACATAAATAAGGTAAGCCTAATAAAAAAGAGCGGTAACGCCGCTCTTTTTTATTGGATTAAAGTCTAATTTACCAACTCTCGCCAAATTGATCTTCTCAATTGGAACCCGTTACCAGATGGATCTTGAGCAAGTTCTTGACCTGTTCCTCTGTCACCTACTGTTCCTTTCGTACTGGATCTAAAGTTTACTGGTGTTCCATCGATATTTAACACAGCATTTCCTGTTGTTCGCGTTTGAAAGCGATTACCTAATGGTGCACCTGGAACAATGTATGATCCCGTTCTATAATTAAGCTGATACTGCCAACTATAGCCATCTGGTTGGCAAGCGGTTGATTCTGTAACAGTTGTCGGCACTAACAAATTAGTTCCAATGAGCTGTGCATTCACGTCTTGACGCTCGCCCGTATCAGGTAGATCTATGTACCAACCTCTAACTGCAGATGCACTCTTGAGATCAACAGTGTAAGAGGTTATTGTTCGAGTATCAGGATCTGATGGATCGGTAGTCAACACTTGTTCGATTAAGCTAGCCCTAGGATTGACTAGTGGAGTACTCCACGCATTATCATCAGTAATGCCATACAACGTTTGCTTGTCCGTGTTAGATAGATCAGAAACCTCCAAATACTTTCCTGTGCCTACCAATATAATTCTTCTGCTTGAGCTAATACCACCGACACTACCGGCATTAGGTCTTACCGTAACTGGCTGCGCGCCATTGGGACCAATCAGCTCGGCAAATTTAGACACTGTATTATTACTAATATTAAATCGCCAAACGTTACCCATCAAATCGCCACCATAAACGTAGGTTGTTAGATTATTCAATTGACTATTTGGGGTGATAGCAGCAATTTGACCTAATCCACTTGGTGCAGCTACGCTGCCAACATTGTTGGAAATAGTAGCTAATTTTGCACCATTATTAGCATCAACAACGTAGAGTCTACCAACGCCATCGCCACCTGTAAATTGTGCGGGGTTATTTGGTTTAAACTTAGTAGTTGTCAGGCTATAGAATGTATTATTGTCAGGAATGTTATTGTATCCAGAACTAAACATAACAACCCACTTATCATCACTAGCTCTTTTTGTAATGATTGGTTTAGCATAGCTATAGCCTAAGTTGACATCTCCTTTTGCCGCGCTGGCATCAAACTCCCATAGAAGCTGTGGCGAATTTGGGTCCGTAATAACCAATACAAAATAGCCTCTGCCTCCAGACTCTAAACTGCCGACCAGAATCGTCTTCCAATCAGATGCTGAAGCGCTGTTACAGTTTGTTGCTACACATATGTCGCCAACCTGAAAGTCACCATTTACATAAAACGTATGCTTTTTAGCATAATTGCTATCTGCAAGTCTCCACATATTACGTACGACCATTGAAGGAACAAAAGCCCAAAGTTCCTGCAAGGTGTCGGCATCAAACGCATGTGCCATACCGTCATTAGAACCAACATAAATCACAGATCTACGTCCAGTCTGAGCGGATTTAAATGCAGTATAACCTGAATCACCATACTCAAATGATGGTGGGCCAATAAAAATTGGCTCAGAGTTCACCAAGTCTCCGAGTATTGCATTACGCTTACGGAATAATTGTTTATCTGGATCTGTAGCACTTTCATCAAAATCAGTCGCGCCTTTTAAATAATTGACCAAGTTCTCACCTGTAAGATTTGCTTCCTGTGTAGGCGTGTAGGCTGGCCCTTGTGTTAGATTTGCCTTTAAAAAAGCCGGATCAAAATTTGCCTGTTGCGTGGCGGTTAAATTGTTATAGTCAAATGGCAGCAAGCTACCGCCACTATTAAAGAGTATTCTTCTTGTGGCTTGGTTTTTAAGCACCCCAGTACAACTAGTTGCTAAAGGTACTTTACAATCAGTTCCGACTAATGTACCCGAACATAATGCAGGATCGGTAATACCTGGCGTTACACAGCTATAGCCAGCACCATCTGGCTGCACACTCCCTGGCGTAAAACAATTATTAGATGCCACGACATCTTCAACACAAGCAACAGCTGTCGGATTGATTGTTCTTGTGATAAGATTTAGAGATCGCTTTTCAAGATTACCTGTCCAATCACCAGAAACATACGATGAAATATAAAAGAAGTTGCTACTGCCTGAAACTGGGTTTAGTGAAGTAGCAGCAGCAGTTGCAGCGTTACCTAATTCAACACTAATGGATGCGATTGCCTCCCTTAATCTTTGCACTAGTTCTGTTGGTTTTTTAGCACTAAAATAAGTCCCATCACCATTAACAGCAGCATGCCATAGATCATCAACTGTAGTGATGTCATCAGCTGTTGGCACTGGCCAGTTTTTAACACCTTTTTTGATATCGGCAAAATCGCCAATATTAGCTGTTTTATAATCCGTGCTGTAAGTGATGGTGCCATCTACACCCAAGCCTAACGTTAGGGTGGCCATACTTTGTTTAGTATTGGGCGCTGGGCCACCACTTGTCGACGCGCTCTCACACACATTTGTTCCTAGCGCACCAGTACAGTTCCCTAATGCAGCGGTACGTAAATCTGTATCTCTGTAGTATTTAGCAACATCCGCAAGCGTGTTTGAGGTTGCCGTAGGACCCTCATAGTATGGTGGCCCAGCTGGGGAAGCATCGTAGTTACGCATGGTTGTTGTGCCATTAATTTCCTTACCGTCCCCTGTGTTCCAATAGCCATCCGTTGTTAGCAAAGTAAAATTTTCTTGACATTCATATTCCATAGGATCGGTAAAAGTGCTATTTACTGTTTCCTTATTAGCAAATATCCGACCCGCCTGAGACAATGCTAGGCGCAATGGCGTTGCACCACTTGTAGTCGTCATAAAAAGTTTTTGGTACCAGTTCGCCTTATGTGAGCCACTAAAAGTATCTAGGTTGATACGCTGATTGCTGCCAGGGTGTATAGTCATGTATCCAACCCTAAAATCATCCCCTACTGCTTCAAATGCGAGCGCTGTTGATGTTTTCATCATCAAAATACGGGTACGATAATAAGCATACCAATTAGCATAGTTTGTCATTTCTTCAGCATAGGTACATGTAGTACCAGCACAATCAACGCGCTCTGGTGCTTTTGTTGTTTTACCTGGATAAGGATAACTTGTAGTGGCTGATGAAATAGTTACCTGCACGCGTCCACCAATTGGAGGTGCTGGCGGTGTCGCAAAAGCCGTAACAGTGCCACTCAG
>CAXIBZ010000040.1:0-9789 GCA_964022105.1 uncultured Methylophilaceae bacterium | reverse complement strand
TTTAGCAAATCACCCAGATTTAATTAGGACGATGCAATCGGCAGCAGGCGAGGCTGGCGTGGGGAGTGGTGCATCCAACTTGATTACTGGGCATCATCGTTACCATGATATGTTAGAAAAGCAGTTAGCTTCTTTTGTACAAATGCCTGCGGCTTTGTTGTTTTCGACAGGCTATATGGCCAATATAGGTGTTTTGGGTGCATTAGCTGGGCGTGGGGATGCGATATTTGCAGATAAGCTGAATCATGCGTGTTTAAACGATGGTAGCTATTACTCACTAGCTGACTTTCATCGTTTTGCGCATAATGATGTAGCTGCTTTAGAAAAATTACTAAAAGCTAGCGAGGCAAAACGTAAAATTGTTGCTGTTGATGCTGTATTTAGTATGGATGGCGATATTGCGCCATTGAAAGAGTATTTAGCTTTGTGCGAACAGTATGATGCTTATCTATATATTGATGATGCACATGGTTTTGGCGTACTGGGGGAACATGGTCAGGGGACATTAAATCACTTACACCTAGCATCACCACGAATTACCATGATGGCGACCTTAGGTAAGGCTGCTGGGGTTGCGGGCGCATTTGTTGCGGGCGAGCAAGTCGTGATTGATTATTTGATTCAAACGGCCAAAAGTTATGTTTACAGCACACCAGCACCGCCAGCACTATCAGCAACTTTATCGAAATCAGTAGAATTGATAGCGCAAGGTGATGCACTTAGAACGCGTTTGCAACAGCTAATTAAAACACTAAAAACGCATTTGAAATTGAGCAAGTGGCAGTTGATGCCATCAGAAACGGCTGTGCAACCATTGTTAATTGGTAATAACCTTGATGCACTAGAGCTAAGCGAGTATTTGCAAGCGAAAGGTATACTTGTGCCAGCCATTCGTCCACCAACAGTGCCTAAAAACACCGCAAGATTACGCATTTCACTTTCAGCTGCGCATAAAGAGGCGGACGTTATCAACTTAGCGCAAGTCATTAATCAAGCAGAAAGTGAATTAGCATGACCTGTCATGTAGAGATCGTAGGGCAAGGTAAGCCACTAGTGCTAATCCATGGCTGGGGGATGCATGGTGGTGTGTGGCAGCCCCTCGTTAAACGGTTATCCAAGCAATACATGCTATATATCGTAGATTTATCTGGCATGGGACATAGTCGCCCAGTAGAGCCTTACCATTTATACAATTTAGCAGAAGAAGTCGCAGAAGTGATACCTGGTGTTTCGGACGTGTTGGGCTGGTCTATGGGTGGGCTTGTAGCACAGCACCTTGCAACCACTCAACCAGACCGGATTAGACGTTTAATTTTGGTGGGCACTACGCCCTGTTTTGTCGAAAAGCCAGACTGGCCAGCTGGCATCCGTGCCGATTATTTTAGTGATTTTTCGCATAGCATGGATGTGGACTATAAAAAGACCATGATTAAGTTTTTAACCTTGCAGTGTATGAAAGCAAAAAATGCTAGAGACACCATTAAACAATTGCGTAATAGCTTTGAGGCAAAACCAGCACCGGCACAGAAAACATTGAAAAGTGCTTTGCATATATTGCTAGAGGCTGATTTAAGAGAGGAAAGTAGCAAAATTCGTAAACCTACCTTGCTCATTCATGGTGACCGTGACACATTAGCACCAGTGCAAGCAGCACATTGGATGATGCAACATTTGCCAAAAGGATTTTTACGTGTGATTTCTGGTGCCGCGCACGCACCGTTTTTATCTCATAGTGAACAGTTTATTGACGCACTTGAGCAGTTTTTAGAGCCTAATACTTAATGGACGAATATACCATCGACAAAGCGCGCGTGCGCGCATCCTTTGATCGCGCAGCAGCAACCTACGATGCTGCAGCTGTTCTGCAAAAACTGGTTCGTGATGAAATGTTTGATCGGTTAGGGCTAATTAAGGTCTCGCCCAGTACCATTTTAGATGCAGGTTGCGGCACGGGGCATGGCAGTTTTCAGCTGCAAAAACGGTTTCGATCAGCGCAAATATTCTCATTAGATTTAGCATTTGGCATGCTGCAAAAGACGCATGCGCAGCAATCATGGATAAGCAAAACATTTGGTCGTAAACGGCTGGTCTGTGCAGACATTGAACACTTACCGATTGCTGATAACAGCATGGATGTAGTCTGGTCAAACTTAGCGTTGCAATGGTGTAATGATTTAGATCAAAGCTTTACTGAAATCAGTCGAATCTTAAAGCCAAACAGTCTATTAATCTTTAGTACGTTTGGACCAGATACGCTCAAAGAACTCCGTACTGCCAGCAACAATGGCAAAACACATGTCAGTCGATTTATTGATATGCATGATATTG
This sequence comes from uncultured Methylophilaceae bacterium, assembly GCA_964022105.1. GTDB lineage: Bacteria > Pseudomonadota > Gammaproteobacteria > Burkholderiales > Methylophilaceae. Next base: position 7,461 of record CAXIBZ010000040.1, on the reverse strand, counting down.
GTGATGCGCTAACACGTAATGGGTTTAGCGCGCCAGTGTTGGATGTTGAGCGCTACACCTTGACGTATGATGATGTAAAAAACGTCATGACAGATTTAAAATCCATCGGCGCCAATAATGCTACTCAAGGGCGAGGGCGTGGCTTAACAGGTAAAAGCTTTTTTAAACAGTTAGCCGCCGAATATGAGCAATTTCGTGTTGATGGCAAACTACCAGCCACCTTTGAAGTCGTCTATGGACACGCTTGGACGCCAGAACTGAAAGAGGATAACGGGCTAGGTGAAGGTGTTTCGCCGATTAGTTTTAGACCAAGAAGGTAACTCCGTGACCACTGCATTTTTTGTGACAGGCACTGATACCGAAATTGGCAAAACCCATGTATCTTGCTTGCTGTTAAAGCAATACGCAGCACAGGGGTTAAAAGTCATCGGCATGAAACCTATTGCTGCTGGTTGTGAGCTGGTGGATGGCGAATGGGTCAATGATGATGTGCAAAGGCTGGTTGCTGCAAGCAATGTACAAGCGCCAATGGAATGGATTAACCCTTACCGTTTTAAAGAACCTATCGCCCCACATTTAGCCGCAGAAAAAGCGAACGTTAGAATTGATATTCAGCATATTTTAGATTGTTTTGAAAAGCTGAAAACCTTGGCAGATGTGGTGATTGTAGAAGGGGCAGGGGGCTTCTTAGTGCCACTGAATGCTGATGATGATATGGCAGAATTAGCCATTGTCTTAGGCATTCCAACCATTTTGGTAGTTGGTATGCGATTAGGCTGTATTAACCATAGCTTGTTAACGGCTGAGGCGATTAAGGCACGTGGTTTGGTATTGCATGGATGGGTCGCGAATCATATTGACCCTGAGATGGATGTACAGAAAGAGAATATTCAAACGATAACGAGGCAGCTTGGGTTGGAGCCGATGTTGATTTCGGCGTGGGTTAGATAATATTTAGTCTATAGTTAACATTCTTTTTCGCCTTTAGGAGAGTCACTTTCTTTTGCTTGTGCTAAAGAAAGTAACCAAAGAAACACACACCCTGCTATCAAGCCCTACGGGTTCCTTGCGCTGCTCAACAAAATAAGCGGCTGCGGAACTCGCCCTAACAAGCCACACAAATTGTGACTTGTCGCGGTGCTCAAACAGGTCCTCGCCTTAATCTTATTTTGTCTGCGCTACTCAGCTTGATAAAAGGGAGGCAAGTCAAAACCAACTTAGAATTTCGTCATTCCCATGACAATGGGAATCAATTTTTAATTTAACAGTTTAATTTGGATTCCCGCTTTCGCGGGAATGACGGTGTTTGTTCAGTGAGATAATGGTGAAACTTAATGGGTTTCCCACCCCCTTGACGCCACGCCGAGCAACGGAAGTGAACAAGGAGATTTTGTCGAGGACCTGTTCGAGTGCCGCGACAAGTCACAATTTGTGTGGCTTGTTAGGGCGAGTTCCGCAGACGCCTTGTTTACTGAGTAGCGCAGGGAAACCATTAAGTCGTGGTGTGGGGTAGCCTTTTCTTTCCCCTGTTTCTTTTGGCTAAGCAAAAGAAATAGGGTCGCTGTCGCGCGAAAAGCGACTCGGTGAAGAATGTGGATATGTTTCATGCGGTGGATAACGCTACGCGAATCCGCCCTATGCAGGTTGGCCTTATTTCTTAGTAACAGATGCATACATTATGAGCTCACCCCAAATAGTTATCTTATAGAGTGCAGAAACTCCATCATCTGGTGTTATTGCACGAATGACATTTACTCCAGGACCTTTTGAATATTCTTCACCAAATTTTTCTAATACTTTTTCGATGACTTGAGCTCCTTCTTCATTCACTACGAGATGTTCGATTTCTGTTTGGGTATCTAGGAGTTGATTGTCATTAATAAATGCTAACCCTTTAACTATTTTCTCTACTAATTTTTCTAGGTGTTTAGCAGGAACATATAATGCAGTCTGCTCACTAACTGGCCTTTTCCAACGTTCCCCTAATCCTGGATAGATTCCATAGTCAGGAATTTCATCTCCTTTAAGTAGGCTTCCAAGGAGTTTTTTTCTTTTACTATCACGTGCTTTTCTGTCCCTTTCATTTTTTCCTTGAGAGGGGTCAAGGGCTCTTAAAGTTTTCTTCCAAATACCAGAAGCTTGAGAGGATGTTTGGTCAAAACATGCGGAAAGAATGATTCCTAGTTCATCTTCAATTTTTCCATACTCATCATTACAATTTTTACAAGTGGGAATTTTCCATTTTTCTAAGTTTAGAGGAGTTGTGTATGGATACCAGCCCTGAGGAAAAACGTGATCCCAGTTTCTTTTCTGAGCCATTTTAAGGTAATGTACACAGATACCAGGAGGTGGTTTATGTGCCATCTTTGCTTTTATAAAGCTGGAGCTGTTGAATATACCCAATCACTTCTTTAGGCAACAAATACCTCACCGATACCCCATGCTTTAAATTCTCCCTAATCTGCGATGCACTAATATCCTGCGCTGAAATCGCTTGCATATTGATGAGGCCAGCATTTGTTTTGCTTAATTCACTCACATCTTCTGCGTAATGGTCGCGGAGTAATGTTTGTAATACCTCTGGCAGTGCTTCTTGTGGTTTACCTTGGTCTGGTCTTTGTACCAAGATAATATGCGAGTAATTCAAAAGTTCTCGCCAGCGGTGCCATGTGTTGAGCTTAACAAAGGCATCACTACCCATCATTAGACAGAGTGAAGTGTCTTTGCCTAACGTCTCACGTAAGCTAATGAGTGTGTCAATAGTGTAAGAAGCACCATCTCGGCTTAACTCTAGTTCATCTATAGCGAATTTTGGATTATCGGCAATGGCAAGCTTGACCATCGCTGCGCGGTGTTCTGCAGATACAGGCACGCTGTCTTTATGCGGGGGATTAGCCGATGGAATGAATCTGACTTCATCCATTCCTAAGCCATCAGCAAGCTCTTGCGCCATACGCAAGTGACCATAATGAATGGGATTAAATGTACCGCCAAGAATGCCGACTAAGCGCATCGTGTTGCGCGCCTAACCACGGATATGACCATCACCTAAAACAACATATTTGAGTGAGGTAAGGCCTTCTAAACCCACAGGGCCACGCGCGTGGAGTTTATCGGTAGAGATGCCAATCTCAGCCCCCAAGCCATATTCAAAACCATCGGCAAAGCGAGTAGAGGCGTTGACCATCACGCTACTGGAATCCACTTCACGCAAGAAACGTCGTGCCTTGGTGTAGTTTTCTGTCACAATACTTTCGGTATGCTGTGAAGAGTGTTGGTTAATATGAGTAATTGCTTCATCTAAACCATCGACGACTTTGCAGGAGATGATGGCATCTAAATATTCTGTGTAATAGTCCTCATCAGTTGCTGGCTTGGCTTGTTTAACTAAGGTGCAGGTTTCTGCACAGCCACGAATCTCTATGCCTTTACTGATGAGCATATCAGCAATTTTTGGCAAAACGTCTTTCGCGATTGTCCGGTCAATTAATAATGATTCAGCCGTGTTACATGTGCCTAGGCGTTGCGTTTTACTGTTCTCTACGATGTTGAGCGCTTTTTCTACATCAGCTTCACCATCTACATACACATGGCAATTGCCGTCTAGATGTTTGATAACAGCAATACGCGCATCGTTAGAAATACGTTCAATCAAGCCTTTGCCGCCACGTGGCACAATGACATCAACATAGTCTTTCATGGTGATGAGTTCGCCCACCGCAGCACGGTCTGTGGTTTCTACTACTTGTACCACTTCTTTTGGCAAGCCCGCTTTCTCCAAGCCTTCATGCACCAGTTTAGCTAATGCTTGATTGCAATGAATAGCCTCTGAGCCGCCGCGTAAAATAGCTGCATTACCCGATTTGATACATAAGCCAGCCGCATCAGCGGTCACATTCGGGCGGGCTTCATAAATAATACCAATCACACCCAAAGGCACTCGCATTTGACCGACTTGTATGCCACTCGGCATGTATTTAAAATTGTTCATCTGACCAATTGGGTCTGGCAAACTTGCAATTTGCAGTAAACCTTCTGCCATACTATCGACTGTTTTGGCAGTCAGCGTTAGGCGGTCAACCAAAGCACTTTCAAGCCCATTTTCTTTGGCTGCGGCAAGATCTTTTGCGTTAGCCGCCAGCAAGGCTTCTTTTTCTCTTAAGATGGCATTGGCAATATTAGTCAACGCCATATTTTTTACATTAGTGTCTGCGTTAGCGATGAATCGTGAGGCTTGTCTGGCGCTTTTACCCAGTGCGTCCATGTATTCTTTTATGTTTTGCATAATGTTTTCTTAATCGTTTTAACCTTAGTTTATTAACGTCTGCTGCGAATTTTTGCCAAACCAAAACACAGTCTAGACAGCTCTAACCATGCATCGCCTTGCATCACGCCTTTTGCGATTCTATCAATATCGCATAGTTTTTGTAAGGCCGCTTCCAGTTGACGTATGCTAAAACGCGAGAGTGCAAGCTTTGTCAATTGCTGGCGTTCTCCAAAAATACGTGCATTGGTCATGGCTTGGTTGATACTTTCGCCATTCGCTTGCGCACGTTTAATGCGGACTAATGGGCGCAAAACCCAAATCAAAGGGTTCATCACCGATACGGGTTGCTCACCTTCGTCTTGTAGACCTTGTAAAATGCGTGACGTTCTTTCTGGGTCTCCCGCTAGTACTGCCTCTCCTAGTTTAAACGCATCATAGCGAGAGACATTCAACACGGCGTTATTAACCGCTTCGGCACTGATTTCACCTTCTGGATAGAGCAAGCCTAGTTTTTGAATTTCTTGATGGGCAGCAAGCAAGTTACCTTCAACTTGATGTGCCATAAATTCTAGCGAGGCTTTATCCGTTGATTGATTTTGTATAGCTAAGCGCTTGGCTATCCATTGTGGTAATTGCGCTGGGGGAACATCATTCAGCTCAATTACTGTTGCTGTATTCTGCAATGTTGAAAACCAGGTACTCTTTTTTGCATCCCATGCTAGTGTAGGGAGAATAATGATGGTGGTCGTGTCAGGAATAGGATCCTCAGCTAAGGCCATTAAAGCTTTGCCTCCATCTACGCCAGGCTTTCCGTTAGGTATGGCGATTTCCAAAATACGCTTTGAAGCAAACAATGATAAAGCTTGACTATATTGCGCTATGACTTGCCAATTAAAACTACGGTCGACCACAAAGCTTGCTCTTTCTTCAGCGCCAGTTTGACGCGCTGCTTTGCGGATATCATCTAATGCTTCCGATTGTCCTAGCGGTTCATCTCCCGTTAAAACATAGGTTGATGATAGTGACGTTGTAAGATGCTGTTTAAGTTGGTGAGCAGCTAATTGCATCATCAATAACGAACTATTGTTGTTTCTTTAATGAAGATAACCTACGCATCAAGCCATTCAATACATCATCTTGCATATTTTCATTTAACTTCTGTTCTTCTGTTTGCTTTGCTAACAATGTGGCATCACTATAGGTGTAGTCTCTTCTAGATTCAATCGTGTAAACGTCACTCCATAACTCCTGACCAGCTAATTTTGTGCGGTAATGGATACGGTAATATAGTTCGTACTCATTAACAGTACCGGTGCCAGCCAACGATAGGATGCGTTTTTCATTTTCTTCACCAACAAGCTCTAGTCTTAGTTCGGCATCTTTTGGCGATTGCAGAATAGCAATATTACTTGTTTCCAATGCTTGCTTTAAGTCTCTTGAAATAACCAAGGTGTTGCCTTCAATCGAAATAGACTCGAACGGGATTTCACTTGGTCCGCGCAAATGAAAGCCGCATGCAGAGAGTGTCGCTATTAAGACGGTTATTAAGCAAAGACGCATAGTTGTATTCAAGGTTTATCCAATCACAACATTAACAAGTTTATTTGGCACAACAATGATTTTACGCACACTTTTGCCATCAACCAAGAACTTGGTTACACAAGGTTGTTCAACAACCGATTGCTCAATTTCTTGTTTAGTGGTGTTAATCGACACTTGTAAATCTCCACGTAATTTGCCGTTGACCTGTATCATCAGTTTGACTTCATCTTGCACCATCGCTGCCGTAGCTGGCTCAGGCCAAGGTGCATTTAAGATATCATCTCCAAAAGCAAGTTCTTTCCATAAAGTTTGCGCTATATGAGGCGTGAGTGGTGAGAGCAGGCGTAGCAAAATGGAGAAGCCCTCAAAAGCAACACTCTGCCAGCTTTCTTCGGCTTCTTTTTGGATTTTTTCCAATGCATTGAGTATTTTCATGCCACTGGAGGCAACAGTATTAAACTGTTGACGTTCCAAATCAAAACTTGCTTGCTTTAATTCCAAATGAATTTCACGTCGAACAGCCGATAAATTACTGCTGAGTTTTGTCGGTAAATCCAATCTGTTCTCAGAAGAAAGCGCGTAAGCAAAACTCCAAACACGCTTTAGAAAACGATGAGACCCCTCAACACCTGTATCCGACCATTCCAATGTTTGCTCTGGTGGTGCGGCAAACATCATAAAAAAGCGTGCTGTGTCAGCACCATACTGTTCAATCAATGACTGTGGATCAACCCCATTGCGCTTTGATTTAGACATGGTGCCCATACCTTGAAAGTCAACAGTTTTGCCATCTGATATCAGGTTTGCGCCTATGGTTTTTCCATGGGCGTCATGCACAAGCGCTACTTCCTCTGGTGAGAAATATTCAATTCCACCTTTTGCGGTACGTCGCGAGAAAATATGGTTTAACACCATGCCTTGTGTGAGTAAGTTAGCAAAAGGCTCATCATAATTGACCAAGCCCAGGTCACGCATAACTTTGCTCCAAAAGCGCGAGTATAGTAGATGCAAAATAGCGTGTTCAATGCCACCAATATACTGATCAACTGGCATCCAGTAATTGGTTTGTTCGTCGACCATTGCAGTGTCACTTAAGCCACTGGCGTAACGGGCATAATACCAGCTCGAATCGACAAAAGTATCCATGGTGTCAGTTTCACGTTTTGCTGGCTTACCACAGCTAGGGCAATTGCAATTGATAAAGCTCTCTAACTTATTCAGTGGATTACCTGAGCCATCAGGCACACAGTCTTCTGGCAGTTTGACTGGTAATTGGTCATCTGGGACTGGCACATCACCACAATCTTCACAGTGGATAATAGGAATAGGGCAGCCCCAATAACGCTGGCGGGAAACCCCCCAGTCGCGTAAACGCCAATTGGTTTGTTTTTCACCTAGATTTTTCGATGCCAGATCAGCGGCGATTGCATCAACAGCATCCGCATAATTTAGACCATCATAATGGCCTGAATTAACGCAAAGGCTTTTTGTTTTGTCAGCGTACCATTCTTGCCACTGCACATCACTAAATACAGCATCACCAACGGCAATCACTTGCTTAATCGGTAAGTTATATTTTTTAGCAAAACCAAAGTCACGTTCATCATGTGCAGGCACGGCCATCACAGCGCCTTCTCCATATGACATTAAGA
>CAXIBZ010000039.1:0-9935 GCA_964022105.1 uncultured Methylophilaceae bacterium | reverse complement strand
TAGTCGTGACACCATTGCAATGAGTACCGCAATTGCCTTATCTCATGACGTTTTTGATGCAGCTTTACTGCTCGGTGTTTGTGACAAGATTGTGCCTGGATTACTGATTGGGGCATTACATTTTGGTCATTTGCCATGTGTGTTTGTTCCAGCAGGTCCAATGAGTACGGGTATTGATAATACGTCAAAGTCAAAAGTGAGAGAGCAATACGCGCAAGGCTTGATTGGAAGAGAAGAGTTGTTGGCTTCTGAGTCAGCAGCCTATCATGGCGCAGGAACGTGTACTTTTTATGGTACAGCCAACAGCAATCAAATGCTCATGGAGGCGATGGGCTTACATGTGCCAGGTTCAGCTTTTATTCACCCGCATGATGGCATGCGAGAGTTGCTCACCCGTGAAGCTGTAAAAATGGTATTGGAAAACACTAAGAAGGATCACTATACGCCAATTGGTAAATTAGTTGATGAGCATGTCATCGTCAATGCCATGGTTGCGTTGCTGGCGACTGGCGGTTCAACCAATCATTTGATTCACTGGGTCGCTATTGCACGTGCTGCAGGTATTATTATTGATTGGACAGATTTCTATCATTTGGCAAAAACAACGCCACTGCTTGCTAAGGTGTATCCTAATGGCATTGCGGATGTTAACCAATTCCAAGATGCAGGTGGCCCAGCATTTGTGATTCGTGAGTTAATTGATGCTGGTTATATGTATCCAGATGTATTTACTGTTTCTTATGGTGGTTTGCGTGATTATGGTAAGTTACCAGTGAAAGAGGATGATAAATTAGTATGGAAAGATTTGCCGAAAGAAAGTAAGGACGAACTGATTGTTCGCACTGCAGAACATCCATTTGACCCGTCTGGCGGTTTACGCCTGTTAAAAGGCAATCTTGGTCGCAGCGTGATTAAAATTTCAGCAGTGCCAGAAGACCGTCACATTATTGAGGCACCAGCCATTGTATTTGATGCGCAAGAAGAGTTACTTGAAGCATTTGACAGAGGTGAACTTGAGAAAGACTTTGTGGCTGTTGTCCGTTTCCAAGGGCCAAAAGCGAATGGTATGCCTGAGTTACATAAATTGACTCCACCTTTGGCTGTTCTGCAGAATAAAGGCTTTATGGTGGCTATTGTGACGGATGGACGGATGAGCGGTGCTTCCGGAAAAATTCCTGCGGCTATTCATTTGACACCAGAAGCATCGGCTGGTGGGGCACTAGCAAAAGTTCGCACAGGCGATATCATTCGCTTAAATGCAAAAGTCGGCATGGTGAATGTACTGGTTGATGAAGATGAATGGGAAGAGCGAGAAGTCGAAGAGCTTTCTGATGATAAAAGACATGCTAACGAGCATGGTATTGGTAGAGAGTTATTTGGCGGTATGCGGAAAAACGTATTATCCGCCGAAGAAGGCGCCATTACCTGGCTTTAAGCATTGATAATCAAACGATAAGGTCGTTGCCTAAGTTTGGCGTACTTATTGTACTGCCTTCACTTAGGCGCCTAATTCTCCTTTGATTATCAACACTTAAAGTTGTGCTATTTAGAAATTAAGAATTGATTAAATAAACGATAGAGAGAAATATGAACACATTAGATTTAGCAAAAGAAGGTCCAGTAATTCCTGTCATTGTGATTAATAAAGTTGAAGATGCTGTGCCGATGGCAGAAGCTTTGCTGGAAGGTGGCATTAAAGTACTAGAAGTCACCTTGCGCTCACCAGTTGCGCTTGAAGCAATGGAGCAAATAGCCAAACATGTACCAGATGCTATTTTGGGTTCTGGTACCGTTCGTAACTTACAAGATGCAAAAAATTCACTGAATGTTGGCTGCAAATTTGCTGTGAGCCCAGGGTATACATCAGAGCTAGGACAGTATGCACGTGAAATTGGTCTGCCATTGTTACCAGGCGTTTCTACTGGCTCAGAAATCATGACGGCTAATGCTGATGACTACTACTTCTTAAAGCTATTTCCTGCCGTAGCAGTCGGTGGTATTAACTTGTTAAAAGGCTTTGCTGGTCCTTTTGCCGATGTGATGTTTTGCCCGACTGGTGGTGTGAAAGTTGAATCCGCGCCAGAGTTTTTAGCATTGCCGAATGTTGTTGTGTGTGGTGGTACATGGCTAACACCTGCGGATGCAGTGGAAAGAAAAGACTGGGCACACATTACAAAACTAGCAAAAGAAGCGAGTGCAATTAAGCCTGCCTAAGGATTAATTTTAGTATAATCAAGGTTTTGTACGATTTGTACAAAACCTTTTTTATTGTGGCTAAAATAGATGATAGAGATAATAGATTGAGTATCGACCTAAATAAATATAAAACCATTGTATTTGATTGCGATGGCGTCATTCTTGATTCTAATATCACAAAAATAGACTCTTACTTTCGAACAGCAAAAAAATTAGGTGCGACAAATGAGCAAGCACAAGCATTAGTCGATCATCATGTGAAATATGGTGGCATTTCACGTTATCCAAAATTCGTTTGGTATATTGAAGAGGTTTTACAGCAAGAAGCTACTAAAGAGGCAGTTCAGGAGTATTTAGATGCTTTTAGTCTTGCCGTTTCAAAAGGCCTTATGGGATGTAAGGTTGCGGATGGCTTAGCATCGTTGCGTGAGGCAACTAGAGATGCTAACTGGTTAGTTGTTTCTGGCGGTGACCAATCTGAAATCCGAGAATTGTTTAGCAAACGTGAACTATCGGCTTTATTTGATGGTGGCGTATTTGGTAGCCCAGACAATAAAGATGAGATTTTCAAAAGAGAGCAAGCCAATGGCAATATAAAAATGCCGGCTTTGTTTATTGGCGATAGTAAATATGATTATGAGTCGTCTAATAGAGCGGGTTTAGATTTTGTCTTTTTAAGTGATTGGACGGATGTGCCAGATTGGCAGCAGTATTGCAAAGCACATCAAATCCACATTTGTAAAAATCTCAAGTCATTACAATCATGATTGAATTTCTGAAGGATTTCTACTTCCCCAGTCAGTTGTTAACAGACAATGATTTCAACAAGATGTGTGTAGGAGGCAAGGTCTTAGAGCAAGATGAACGTGGTGTAAAAGTCATTCAGCTCACCAACGGTGAGATTCTGAAAATATTTAGAGTCAGACGCTGGTTTAGTGGGGCTAGAGTCTATTCACACGCAAGGCGCTTTTGTCGTAACGCATTAAGGTTGAGATTATTAGATATACCAACCGTTAATGTTAAATCATTATTTCATCTAGAAAAAAGTGGGCATAGCGCAGTTTTGTATCAACCTCTTGCAGGTGAGACATTTAGGCATTTAGTTCGACATGATTTAGGCAGGATACAAACAGCAAATATCACTTTTGGTCTATTTTTAGCTGATTTGCATAAAAAGGGGATACACTTTCACTCTTTGCATACAGGTAATATTTTACTTCTGCCAAACAATCAATTTGGGTTAATTGATATTTCAGATATGACAATTTACCCTTGGTCATTAGGTTGTAGTACTCGAATTAGAAGTTTCAAACGGCTTTGTAAATATCAAACAGATTTTGAAGTCTTAGGGAAGATGTACTGGAAGACAATGATGCAAGCATACATAAATGCTAGTAATTGCAGCTATGCCTGTGTGAATAAATTACTTGGTTTCAGAGACTAAAAGCATCAAACTAAACTGTTGATATTATTTTCAATATGTTTTTGAAGACAACTTTGATGTCAAATTCGTTCGTAACTCGAACTTTACCAAAAGCACCCATTTCTTTTAGTACCTTTCTTTGTTTAAAGGCCCTAAGAATTGATTCAGTCCATTCATTATCATTGGTCGCATGATAACCACTTTTTGAGTCTTCAATGACATAAGCATTAACACTTGTAGGTGATGTAATCACAGGTAAGCCAGCAGCCATGTACTGAAGCACTTTCAAAGCACATTTTCCTTTTGTCCAGTCATCAGGTGGTAAAGGTGCCAAACCTACATCGGCGGAACTGATTTCGTCTACCTCTGTTTTTTCAGACCAAGGTACATTAATAATCGTGAGAGATTCACTTGATAGCTCAAAATCAGCAATAATTTTAAGTTCCAAATTAGGAATATGTTTGGTAACATTTTCAATTGCAGGCAAAATGCCAGCAATATAGCGTTTAGTTGAATGACTGCCAATCCAAACTAAGGTGAACGTATCAGTGTTTTTTGTCTGAGGAACGAAATATTTTGGCGTGTCGAGCGATGTTGGGATAATCGCCGTGTTATATTGAAATTTTTTTGCGACATCGCAAAGATATTGGTTTCCAGCAAAAACGTAATCGCACTGCTTGATTGTATTGATAAACCGAGTCATTCTAGTTTTTGAATATGAACCATCCGTGTTGGTGAATATAGCATCATCAAAATCAAAAATTAGCTTTTTCGAAAAATGACGCAATAACCAAAAAAACGGAGCAGGAAACGTTTTTCTGAGTAGAATAACTATATCTGCATGTGATGCATGATAAATAGCGTTTAGTAACGGAAATAAGCCGCCAGAAATGGTGATGTGAGCCGGGTTGTAGCCTGACACGTTAAGTAAATTAAAATATTGTAATGCGCGATAACGCGTCGAAGATGCATTAGCACCTTTAGATAAAAAGAGAATTCTTTTTGACATTATGTTTTTTTAAATACGGCGTGTATTTCGTCACCTTGCTCTTTATATTTAGCAATCAAAACGTAAGGTTTTGCAAGTAATCTTCTCCACCATATTTTTTTTGAAGCAGTTCCCTGATTATTTATGACATAGTCAACACTATTTAAAATAATTTTTGGGGTTGAGTTTGTCATTATTTCTTTCAAATTAAGATTGCAACTATGTCCCATTTCTATCAAATTCTTTTGAGAGAATAAATACAAATGTCTTGGCACATCATTTGCAAACCATTTTGTATCAAATAGTGCTCTTCCTAGCGCTTGGCTATTTGGAGTTTTAACGATAAATAAACCTTCTGGTTTTAGAATCCTCGAGACCTCGATAAATAATGCTTTAGGATCTGGTACATGCTCAATAACATGGCTCAGATTAATAACATCAAAAGTGTCCTTATCAAAATTAGCAGAAAATAAATCACCGTGATGAACATCTAACTTAGATTTTTTACAGACAGAAACAGCACTTGCATTAAATTCTACCCCCTTAGTAATCCAACCCAGTTGGTCCATTCCGTGTAGAAATCGTCCATTCCCGCAGCCAATGTCCAAAAGTTTTCCATTCTTTATATAGGGAATTTCGAACAGCCTGCTATTGAATATATTGCTAAACCAAGCAATGAAGTGCAGCAGAGGGTTTGTTTTAAGGTGTGAATAACCAAATTTTCTTTTGAGGTTTGCAGCTCTTAAAGAGCTAATTTTTTTAAGTCTGCTTTGTTCTTCATATACATCATATTCATCAGGATAGAAGGAACTAATTTTGTCTTCTGAAGGCAATGGCTGCTGAAAAATTAACTCACAATTTATACATTGATTATAGTCAAACCTCTCGTAATGGTTAAACATCAAATCCCTACTGCTAAAACTATACAGAGAATTATGATTACATACAGGACAGTAGATAACTTCTTTTGTCATTGCTCCCTTTCTTGGTTGCTAATTACAGAGTTTTGATAGATTGCAATGTATTTTTTATTCTTTTCTGCGTAAAAGCGCTTAATCTCTTTATAGTTCAGTAGTGATTCTTCAATCAATTTCTTTTTATTTTTATCATGCTTATTAAAATTAATTACAAAATAATCATATGAAGTAGTTTCTTTAATATTGTTGTTGGCATTTAAATTTTCCCAATTAAAAGAATAACTCCCAATGAATGTCTCGCCAGCATAATATCGCAGTCGTGAATCTTCATAAAAAACTTTACCACTTTTATTATAACTTTTTATCCATGCAATAGCTTCTTGGGCGTAGTTGTAGCCCTTTCTTTTTGGCAATACATTCTTTACGAAGCCTAAACATAATAAGATGCAAACAATAATGAAAAGCCTACGTTTATTTTTATGAGTGTTTGATGAGAGATCGGCCAGATAGATGCTTGCAAAGATTAGCAGTATCCATGCCAAAGCAACCACATACCTGCTTGATAGAACAAATACTTTTGTGATAATTAAATACATGACAAGCAAAGCAATTGCCGAGCTGGTCAGTAAAACCATTCTTACTTTGGGTGGCATTGAGTTTGACGTATTTTTGATGCCAAGGAAGGCAAGTATAGTTCCAAGCCAGCCAGCAGCAGTAAATATTTTCGCCCCGATGACATAAAGAAATGTCAGTAGCAAGCCTGGTATTGCAAATTCTTCTAAATATCCGCCTAGGACTTCTTTTGACATAATATCAGCTTGCGCTAAAAACTTCTTAGTGAATTCATCGAACAGATTTAACGTGAATACTTCATCCAAGCGGCCGAAACTTGCCATATTGATATCTGGATGCAGAATAATTGTTATCAAAATACTCAAACCAATGATGAAGCAGAAGGCGTAAGCTTTAAGCATTATCATCAGTTTATTTTTTTCAGGCTGCAGTGCAATGACAATCACAGGTAAGAATAACAAGAATAGAATTCCTTCAATTCTAAACAAGGTGGCAGTAATCATACTGAGCTGCCACAAAACGGCATAGATTAGTTTTTTACTATCAAGATAACGAATGAAGTAGACTAATGCAGTTAGGTAAAAAGCCCAGTAGCCTTCGTCTCGCATTAGCATCTCTAGCACATCACCCACGATGTAGAGTGAGCTAAATAACAGTAGCATGCCAAAAAATAGTGTTCGGTTATTACCACCAGCAAGTTGAATCAGCTTTAGAAAGCTGGCTGTAGCAATACCAAAGAACAGCATATTGAGAAGTTGTGCTGAGTTTTGGATAGGTAAGGAAGTAATCTTGTGGATAAGGCTAATACATGCACCATATAAGGGCCATTCAAAAATTTTGAATCCTGCCTTCCATTCGCCCTGAGCAAATAACTTGGCTTGTTCAAAATAGAGGACACTGTCTGGGTTAATCCAGCCATGCTGGATATATTGCATCCAAGCCGCCAGTAATATGCTGGTAGAAACAATTACCCAAAAAAGATTCTTTGTATTGAGGTTATCTAGTTTATTAAGCCATTGATCAATCATAATTTAATTTTTTTATTATTACCGATGGGTAGATATTATTTAAGCAATTTAGGTGGCCTAATGGGCACTCTCTTTTAAAACAAGGGCTACATGTCAGACCTAAATATTCAATTACTGCTTTAGGATGCATAGGCGGCGTATGATGTGGGTCACTAGAACCATAAATCGCGATAAGTTTTTTATCTAGCGCTGCAGCTACATGCATTAGCCCAGAGTCATTGCTAATAACGGTATCGCACAATGACATAATGTCAATTGCGTCGCCTAATTTGGTTTTGCCACCTAAATCTATGCAGCGTGACTGAGTTATTTGATTGATTTCTTGTGTTACTGGTATGTCTTTTTCAGAACCAAATAATAACACCTGCCAGCCATGCTCAATTGCATGAGTTGCAACTTCTGCATAATAAGCAGCAGGCCAGCGTTTAGCTTCACCATACTCTGCACCAGGGCATAAGCCTAATACTTTGCGATTAGATAGTTCGATGCCCAAATCTCTAAGTGATTGAATGGCATTGTTATAATCTGCAATGAGTTTAGGTTGCGGTATTGGCGGTAGCGTTTGATTTCTATTGATGCCTAGCGCTACAAATCGATCAACTGTTTTTGGTAACAGAGATTTATCTAATGTACGGATGTCGTTTAATAAACCATAGCGCATTTCACCCAAAAAACCAGTCCTTTTTTTGATGCCAGCAACAAACGGTAAGATGGCAGACTTTAGCGAGTTTACAAGTGAGATTGACTGGCTGTAATGGTTGTTTTTTAAACGTTTCCCGAATTGTATTCGTTCTATTAAGCTTAGCTGCCCATGTTTGAATGGTAGTGCTATTTTACCCGTTACCTCTGGCATTCTATCTAGCAATGGTAATGTCCAAGCAGGTGCTGCAACATCAATTTGTACATGTGGATCTTGTTGTTTGAGGGTTTGGAATAGACTATGTGCTAGCACCATATCCCCCACCCATGACGGCCCCATCACTAAGATTTTATTAGATACCATAAATGATTTAGCTATTGAGCTTATGAATAATATTGGTAGTGCTCCGACCAGCAACTAATTCAATTAATGCGATTTCTCCACCCCAAGACTCTACCTCTTTGCCACCAACTACTTGGTCAGCAGTATAGTCACTACCCTTGGCAATCACATCAGGTTTAATCTGCTTAATTAAATTTAATGGTGTATCTTCATCAAATAAAATCACTGCATCAACTGATTCCAGTGCCGCTAGGACACGAGCGCGATCATCCTCATTGACAACAGGGCGCTCTGGACCTTTAATCGCGCTGACAGAGCGGTCGGTATTTAAGCCCAAGATGAGTTTGTCACCACGTTTTTTTGCTGCTTCAAGATACGTGACATGCCCAGCATGAAGTAGATCAAAACAACCATTTGTAAAGACGATTTTTTGATGTGTTTTTTTCCAGCTGTCAACTTTTTCCAGAAGATTCGATAGGTCACATACCTTATGGGCTTGCGTCGTTTCTTGCTGACGAGACACTGCTTCTAAAAGCTCCTCTTTAGTGATCGGCACAGTGCCTACTTTACCTACAACAACGCCAGCAGCTAAGTTAGCGAGTTGTAAGCTCTCATGTGGGGATAATGCATGAACTAAGCCAGCAGCCAATGTTGCAATGACGGTATCACCAGCGCCGGATACATCGAACACTTTTTGCGCCATTGCATTAATCTGATGGGTGTTATCATCAATTAATGTAATCCCTTCTTCACCTCTGGTGACGGCAAGGAAGTCGAGCTTAAGCGTGTTTTTTAAGGCAGCGGCTTTATTAATTAAGTCTACGTCATTGATGCTTGTATGACACGCTTCTGCAGTCTCTTTTTTATTTGGCGTCATTGCTGTTGCACCATAGTATTTATTGTAATTATTACCTTTTGGGTCAACTAATACAGGAATGTTGTGTTCATGACATGTCTCAATGATTTTTTTGCAAACTGTTTCACTGAGTAAGCCTTTATCATAATCAGACAGAATAACAATGCTAGGATTTAGCGCCATCTCTGACTCAATTGCAGAGATAATGGCTGCATTTTCTTCTGCCGTAAGAGGCAATTGACTCTCTTGATCCAACCTTAACATTTGTTGATGCCCACCTAGAATGCGTGTCTTTGCAATGGTAGGTCGTGCCGCTGAATGGAACATTTTAGCAGTGTCGATATTCATGTCAGTAATAATGCTTTTAAGGCGGTGACCCTCTGTATCTTCTCCGATACAGCCGATAATATGCGTTTTAATACCTAATAACGCTAAGTTTGCTGCTACATTTGCCGCACCACCTGCACGTTCATTTTGGCTGCTGAGTAATACAACGGGAACTGGCGCTTCAGGGGAGATGCGACCGACATTACCAATAAGATAACGATCAAGCATTACATCACCTATGACAAGTGCGTGACGTTTATCGCTGCCAAACTGTTTTACGGTATTAATGAGTTTTTGCGGCATTGTTTTAATCTGATTCTAAAATCTCACACAAACAATGGCCAACAAAAATGTGAGCTTCTTGGATGCGTGCCGTAACGGTTGAAGGCATAATTAAATTATACTGACATATTGACGTCAGTTTACCGCCTGAGCCACCTGTTAAACCCACGGTCGTTGCACCAATTTCTTTTGCCGCCTGCATGGCACTGACAACATTAGCACTGTTGCCAGAAGTTGTAATGCCAATGACCAAGTCTTCTGGTCGACATAAGGCTTCAACTTATCTAGAAAAAATATAATCATAACCATAGTCATTGCCAACCGAAGTTAAAATAGATGTGTCAGTTGTCAACGCAATAGCAG
>CAXIBZ010000038.1:0-10035 GCA_964022105.1 uncultured Methylophilaceae bacterium | reverse complement strand
AGCTTGGTCTTCTGCCTTACTATCTCCTCGCTCAGAACGATCATCTGACTTAATGTCATCTAACGAAAACTTACTGTCAGGCTTAACTAAATATCGATCAAATTTTCCCATCATTAACCTCTATATTTGCGTCATACATAGAAACAAAGGCAGCAACTGTTATCAGTGACTATTCTGCAATAACCTCATGATACAGTTGAATCATTTGTTTTATTTTTGATTCCCATAAAAAATGCTGAACAATATGAGCTTTGGCTTTAGCTCCCATTAAACCTCTACTTTTGGGATCATCAGCTAGCATCTGGATATTATTTTTAAATGCTTCAACCATATATTCGCGCGATGTTGGCTTAATTAAATAGCCGGTGCCATCAGCAATATAATCAGCAGGGCCTCCCCACTCTGTCGCTATCGCAGGAACACCTCTAGCCATCGCCTCTAAAATCACTGCGCCACCACACTCTCTAACGCTTGGTAACACGAAAATATCAGCTTTATCATATACTTGATGAATAGCTACATGTTCGACCCAGCCATGAAATGTAACATTTTCTAAGCCAGCTGCTTGCTCCATTAGTTTGGTCATATCTGGCCCATCACCCACTATGTCTAAATGAATAGATTTATCTAAATCAGCAAAGACATCAAATAATATGTCAACAGCCTTCCAGTCAACTAAGCGACCAACATATAAAACGCGTGTCTTAATGTGTGGGTTTTCATCAACTGATTTTTCTACAGGCAGCTCAATCACTTGATCTGCAGCATTCTCTACAATTTGTATTACTTGCCCAAAATGTAGGAACGGTAAAGCGGCTTTAGTCCTCGGATTAGCAACAATCAAGCGCGATGCCAACAACTTACCAGGAATTAGAATGTTAAAAATATGACTTAAAAACCTGACGATAGCTTGAATAACACTCTCAACACCACTTGCCATATATTTAAATGACTTGGGGAAATTAATGCCACCATTCATTGGACCAATAATCACAGGCACACCTAACCCAAACATCATGGAAGTTTGCTTGGGAGAAACGGGCGCGGGTTCATGGATAATATCAATGTTTTTTTCTTTTACTATCCTTCTTGCATAAACCCATTGATAGACTTGGGTAACGAATTGACTGAGAATACTTGTCGTTAACAGTGCGATACGATCTGGGAGGAACGTACCCAGTTTGTGCATCAATATGTGCAGCTTTGTATCGGGTATAAAGTAGATGTTACGCATCCCTTCAAAATTATCTCGCACTCTGGCATGTGTAAGTAAATAGACCTCATGCTGTTGCTGCTGTAAATAGTGGAAATATTTGAATGGTAGCATTGCCTCCCCGCCAAACTGATTAGAGGCATGTTCACATACGATTAAAATTTTTAATTTTTTCATTGAATTTTATTTTTCTCACTCATCGTCAAATCAATTGATGAGCTTTTGTTGTAAGCTAAATCAGCTCTCGGCTCCTTAACTCACTTTTTAAGTATGCATAATATATAGGCGCAGCTACCACGCCTGCTATGCCAAAAACAGCCTCCATGATAACCATCGCAATGAGCAGCTCCCATGCGTTTGCCCGTATTTGCCCCCCGACAATACGCGCATTCAAGAAATACTCAAGTTTGTGGATAACCACAAGGAATACCAGCGAACCAACAGCAACAGCAAGTGACTGACTCATACTGACAATAACAATGACTGTATTAGAAATCAGATTGCCAACAACGGGTAGCAATCCTACGATAAAAGTAATGGCAATCATTGTTTTAATAAATGGTAGTTCTATTCCCAGCAAAGGCAATATAATCAATAAGTATGTACTTGTAAATACTGTATTGATTGCAGATATTCTTACTTGTGCAAATACAATATTTCTAAAAGCATCACCGAATAAAATGGCACGCTTTAACATTGCTCTGGCAAACGGTTTATATAGCTCTTCTGTGAGTGCATCTCGAAGTGCCAACATAGCACCCACGACCATTCCGATAACAATGTGTGCTGCATAACGACCAGCCTCTTTACCTAAAAACTGTAAGCTTGAAGCGTTATCTCTTAACCATTGCGTGACAAGTTGCTGCAACACAACAGCATCAGCTGGAATCCGCTCATCAATCCAACTAGGCAGTATTTGCCTTGAGTCCTCAATAATCTGCGCCATTCTTGCAATTAGACTGGTTAAGCTACCTGAATCTGACCTGAAAAATGCCGCCAAGCCCAAACCTAGCAATGTCAGTGCGCCAACAATGATTACCGCTAGCAAACTAACTGCAATTACTTTTGAAATATAACTAGAAAAGCGCTGCCCAATATACGGCGCAATAACATGCACAAGCTCAAAAACCAGCATACCCGCCAACAAACCTGGTAATAGGTTATATCTCAAGATAAAAATCATGGCGACTGCCATGATGATCCATGCTGCAATATCTAATTGTGTGATTGTTCTAAGTTTTATATTCACTTTGAAACCTACTTTTAAATACTTTTTCTTCTGTTATTGGCAGCCGAATTGATAGATGAACCTTATCAGCAAATGTTTTGTTAATCATGCTCCCACCTATTTGTGCCAACGCTTTTATTAATGCATCTAATTGATTATATTCTACTGTAAGGCTGAGTTCATGCATTTCCACATACGGCTTTTGTATTGCTGCATCTAGTGCTAGCTTTGCCGTACCTCCATATGCGCGAGCTAACCCTCCCTTTCCAAGATTGACACCGCCATAATAGCGGATTACCCCGACACAAGCATTAATTAAATCTCTTCCTTCTAACAATTGTAAGATAGGCTTGCCAGCAGTACCTGATGGCTCACCTGCATCTGAAAAGCGCAATATAATACCTGCTGAGGTTTTAAGGCGAAATGCATAAGCAAGATGACTTGCATTCTGATGTTGTGAAGCTATCGCGCTTAAAAATGCGCTGACTTCTTTTTCAGTCTGACAGCAACTAGCCCAAGCTAAAAACTTTGATTTATTTACTGTTTGTTCAGCTACTCCAGCCTGATCAATAATATTCATTCTGTACTATTAAGCGCTGACTAACTTATGATAAGCCGGATATAACACCCATGTTATCTATCGTAATGTGCTCACTTGCAGGTTTTTTTGGCAACCCTGGCATGGTCATGATGTCGCCACAAATAGCAACAACAAAGCCTGCACCTCGTGATAATCGCAGCTCTCTGACTTTTAGGATATGGTTACTCGGCGCGTTGCGCAAAGAGGGGTCAGATGAGAAAGAGTACTGGGTTTTGGCAATACAAATCGGAAAATGATTGTAATCTCGACTCAACTCATGCATTTGCACTGTAGCTTCTTCGCTAAGCGAAACTTCATTAGCGCCATATAGTTTCTTTGCAATGGTATTTAGCTTGGTCTCTAAGCTATCATCTGTCTTATACAAAAATTTAAAGTTAGAACGTTGCTGATCAATCGCTTTGACTACCTCTTCAGCCAATGCTGTCGCACCTGAACCACCTTCAGCCCAGTGCTTACAGACAACAACTTCACACCCCAGAGGCTTGATTGCATGCTTCAGTACGTTGATTTCCTTTTCCGTATCATGCGTAAAATGATTTATAGCAACAATCACCTGCATACCGAAGAGCTGTTGCAAATTGTTGATATGCTTTTGTAAGTTACGGATTCCTTCAGTTAAAAAATTCAGCCCCTCGATATTAATCTCATCAAGCTCTGCACCTCCGTGGTATTTTAAAGCGCGAATGGTAGCAACCAAGACAACAACATCTGGTTTTAGATTCGTTTGCCGACATTTAATGTCAAAAAACTTCTCTGCTCCTAGGTCGGCTCCAAAGCCAGCTTCCGTAACAACATAATCAGCTAATTTGAGTGCTGTTTTAGTCGCAGTAACAGAGTTACAACCATGCGCAATATTTGCAAAAGGGCCGCCATGAATAATGGCAGGACTGGATTCAATTGTTTGTACTAAGTTAGGTTGGAAAGCATCTTTGAGTATAGCGGCTAGCGCCCCTTCTGCCTTCAAGTCGCTGGCTATTACAGGATTACCATTAACATCCTTCGCTACTTGGATATTACCAATCCGTTGTTTTAAATCCGCAAGACTTTCAGCTAAACAAAACACCGCCATTATTTCACTAGCAACCGTTATGTCGAAACCCGTATCTGTTTCGTGTCTAAGTTGAGACAAGTGAACTCTTCGCAATGCTCGATCATTCATATCCATACACCTGCGCCACGTGATGGTTTTGAGATCGATATTTAGCGAGTTTCCGTGATGAATATGATTGTCTATTAATGCTGCAAGCAGGTTATTTGCAGCAGCAATAGCATGAAAGTCACCTGTAAAATGGAGGTTTATATTTTCCATGGGTACAACTTGCGCATATCCACCGCCCGTTGCACCACCTTTCATGCCAAACACAGGGCCCAATGATGGTTCACGAATACAGACCATGGCATGTTTACCTATTTTATTCAGCGCATCAGTCAGTCCAACAGTAGTCGTGGTTTTTCCTTCTCCTGCCGGTGTAGGGCTAATTGCGGGGACTAAAATAAGTTTTCCATCAGTTTTTTGTTGCAATTTATTAATTGCAGCATAGCTTATCTTTGCGATATGACACCCATAAGGAATAAGGTCGTTTTCTGTGAGGTTAATTGCGCTAGCAATATCTTGAATAGGTTTTAGATGAGCCGCTTGTGCTATTTCAATATCGCTTAACATCTTTTTAACCTTTTTATTGATTACATAAAATAATACTACGATGAACTTGCGCAATTAAGCAACCCATACTCGTATATTAACTGTAAAAACTAAGCTAACTCGTATTGATAGCGATTGCGCCCAATTTCCTCACCAACATAGCGCGCTCGATCTGCACGTGACGCGAATGAATCAAATGAATCTTTATTAATTAGCGTTGCAGCGCCTATCGTAACGGATATTGAAATACGTTTGCTATCATAAGTAAAAACTGACTTTTCAATTATTAAGCGCAAACGCTCTACTAAATCATTTAATGTCGTTGCATCTGCATTTGGCAATAAGACTAAGAATTCCTTTCCACCATTTAGCAACAACATCTTACTTTATCAGTGTTGACTACACAATCTTAGCTGTGTTTGAACATATAAAAGCAGGCAATATAAGAATGCAGAGTAACCTTCATCGACAATAGGAGACCAAGCGCAGTAAAATCTGATACTTTTACTGATTGTTAGAATAATTTAATACAGTAAATATAAAAAATAGCAAAACTAAATATATTAACGACTGATAACTATGGAATATCGAGGAAATAAAAAAATAGAATGAAAGCGCATGAATAAACGTAATTGCAAGTAAAGTATAAAACATTACCTTGCTGCCATCTCTGAAGGAATCCAGTTCATCTAATTTTAATAGCTTCTGGAGAGCTAGTATTTATTTCTTACCTAATATAGTACCTAAAATACCCCTCACTATGCTGCGCCCCAATGAAGTTCCCGCTGCTCTTGCAAGTGACTTGGCTGCGCTTTCTATCACTGAATCTTTTGGTCGACCCCTTGCTTTAGTTGTTTTTTTGCCAAGCACGCCTCCCCAATCAAAACTTTCTTCTTCAGCTTTTTGTTGCTTTTCTGCTTCCTCGGCTGCTAGTGCCATTTGATCGGCTTTTTCTTTTAGTATTTCATAGGCAGACTGTCGATCAATAAACTTCTCGTAAACACCATTGATAACAGAGCTTCTGATCACTGCTGCACGTTCGTTATCAGTCGCTGGTCCAATCCTACTCTCTGGCGGGCAAACATAAGTACGCTCTACTGGATTGGGTGCACCCTTCTCATTAAGAAAAGAAACTAGCGCCTCACCTACACCTAGCTCTGTAATTGCAGTTGCCACATCAACCTTTGGGTTAGCTCTGAAGGTTTCTGCTGCTGCTTTCACAGCTTTTTGATCTCTAGGCGTATACGCTCTCAGTGCATGCTGAACACGGTTTCCAAGCTGTCCAAGGACAATATCTGGAATATCCAAGGGGTTTTGGCTAACAAAATATACCCCAACGGCTTTGGAGCGGATTAAGCGCACGACTTGTTCAATCTTTTGCATCAGTGCTTTAGGTGCATCATTGAACAGTAAATGCGCCTCATCAAAAAAGAAAACCAACTTTGGCTTATCCAAATCGCCAGCCTCAGGCAAATTTTCATAAAGTTCAGATAACATCCAAAGCAACAAAGTCCCATAAACGCGCGGCGCATGAAATAATTTGTCAGAGGCTAGTATATTAATCACTCCACGTCCCTGCGCATCAGTTTGTAGCATATCGTCTAGATTGAGTGCAGGTTCACCAAATAGTTTATCACCTCCTTCTGTCTCTAATTGCAACAACCCTCTTTGAATAGCACCGACACTGGCAGAAGAAATATTGCCGTACTCTGATTGATACTCAGCTGCATTTTCAGCAGCATGCTGTGCCATTGTGCGTAAATCCTTTAAGTCCAACAGCAACCAGCCTTCGTCATCCGCAATCTTGAATATCGCATTTAGCACACCACTTTGGACATCATTTAAGTTAAGCATACGAGCTAGTAGCAGCGGTCCCATTTCAGCAACTGTTGTTCGGATTGGGTGACCTTTGTCGCCAAAAGCATCCCAAAATGTGACTGGAGAGGATTTTGGCTCAAACCAATCTAATCCCAACATTTCAATACGCTCAGCAACCTTTTTATTTTCACCTGCTGACTGACATAGCCCAGACAAATCCCCTTTGACATCGGCCATAAATACAGGCACGCCGATTTTAGAAAACCCCTCTGCAAGCGTTTGAAGTGTAACCGTTTTACCTGTACCTGTGGCGCCAGCAATCAAACCATGCCGGTTTGCCATCTTTGGTAATAAATAACTACTGGTTTCGATATTTTTTGCAATTAAGATGGGATTGGTCATGCGGTTTTTCTTTCTTTTACTCTAATGCATCTATGGTACTTAAAACAGCTTGCCTTGTCTTTGTTATTTGATTGCTGATTTGTTCTTCTATTGTCGGATTGATCTCAATCTGTTCCCAATCCTTTTTCCATTTATCGTAAAGCAGTTGGCTTTCTACTTTGGCGGATGGCTTCAGTAAGTAACTTAAATCACGCACCATTAAGACATGTTTCCAACCTTCTATTGGATTACCGCGTGATTTATCTTTAGAAAAATGCGCATAGTTAACAACAGTTTGCAATTCGCCTAAGTTTTTCAAAACCTCAAAAGCCGCAATACGCATATTTTGGTTAATCTCATTTTGATTAGCCTGCCAAGCGTTATAACTCAAACCTGCTATTGCTGTAATTAAACTGACGACGGCAACACTGTGCGCCACCAACTGTTTTGATAACCAAGACCAATTAAATGACGCAAACATCCTGCTATGTTTACCCTTAATAGACATGTAATCAAAAATCCCCTTCACTAGCACGATTAACAAGCTCTATCAGTGAATCTTCTAATAATTGAGCAGATTTTTGTGCGCGTGGGCTTGGATTTTTTATATTTTTTAAATCATTTGTTGGTCTTGCCAAGCCTATAAATAGCTTACGTTTATTTGAAGCATCTACTTTTTCATACACAGCGATTCGACAAGGTGCAAAAACTAGAAACTCAGGATGATCTAAAATAATCTCAGTTCCCAAGCTTAAATTACAATAAGAGTAAACCTCTTTAATCCCTTGTGAATCGATACCACGCTGCTGCATATGTTCACCAATCGGGAAATTGGCAGGATTTACAAAATTCATCCCTTCTGCAAGACTTTTAAGGCTGTCAGTAACATCTTGGTGGCTCACACCCTCTTTGACTTCAACTTCATAGATACCGCCAACTGAGTCCTGAGGCTCCATTTTTTTTAGCGTAGAGCAAGCTATCATTAACATCGCAAAGAATATTAAAAAAGAATTCTTAGTCACTTAAACACCTTAATAATGATTGAGACTGCTAGTAACTGGTTCGCGTTATTTTAAAGGCATCATCAACCGCTTTGCGATCATATTTTGGCGCTAATAGCTCAATGAAACCATAGAGATAACCACGCATAAATGTATCTTTTCTAACCCCCAGATGCGTTGTACTTGCGGGAAATAAATGACTGCAATCTAATCGCACCAACTTCTTGTCTCGTTCTTCGTCAAATGCCATGTTTGCAATAAGACCGACTCCCAAACCCAGCTCAACATACGTTTTAATGACGTCAGCATCAATAGCTGTAAGGACAACATTTGGCATAACACCAGCATCATGGAAAACTTTAGATACAATTGTACTGCCAGTGAAAGCAAAGTCATAGGTAATTAATGGGTAACTGGCTAATTTCGCAAGTGTCAACGGTGCCGCATCAATTAATCGATGCCCTTCTGGTACAACAACACTGCGGTTCCACTCATAACATGGCAAACAAAGTATTCTGGCATCTTGACTAATTGCCTCTGTCGCAATGCCGACATCCGCTTCACCTTTAGCAACCCACTCTGTCACTTGTGTAGGATTGCCCTGATGTATATTAAGCTTTACGTGTGGGTAGGTGTCCATAAATGCCTTAATAGCTTTAGGCAGCTTATATCGCGCTTGTGTGTGCGTTGTCGCTATAGTCAACGTACCCGACTCCACCTTGCTGAATTCATGGCCAACGCGCTTAATATTCTGCATCTCAAGCATCACGGTTGCCGCAAGCTTTATAATATGTTTGCCTGGTTCCGTAATGCCAGTCAGCCGCTTACCATTGCGTTGAAATATTTGAAGATTAAGTTCATCTTCAAGCAACTGTATCTGTTTACTTACACCAGGCTGAGAGGTATGTAACGCTTCTGCTGCCGCAGAAATATTTAAACCCTGTCTAGCAACTTCATGCACATATTTTAATTGGTGTAGTTTCATACTTACGATTCCGAATCAATATTTAAATCTATCTGAACATCTGTACATTTTATATAAGTGAAAAATATAAGCAAATAATAAATTAATATTAAATGCTTATATTAGAGTCTGTTATATTACGCGCCTAAATTAAAATTGCACTACCCAAAATATGGATGTTTATCACATTTTAGCTGGTTTTATTGTAGGCCTACTAGTCGGCCTCACTGGAGTTGGTGGCGGCTCTTTGATGACGCCTATTTTATTAATGTTTTTTCATCAACCTGCAGCAGTTGCCGTTGGTACAGATTTGCTCTACGCTTCAATTACAAAATCTGCAGGCATCTTTGCGCATGGTAAACTGGGTAACATTGATTGGCGCATTGTCGGCTTGTTAGCACTAGGGAGTGTTCCCGCCTCAATCTGCACAACTCTATTGCTCGCAAATATGGACATATCGTCAGATGGTGCGGTAGCCACCATCAAACTTTGGCTAGGCATTGCGCTAATGCTAACCGCTTTATCCGTCATTTTTAGATCCCAGCTTGCAAGCATTTCAAAAAATGGACACTGGGTTAAACCATCATTGGCACCAAAACTGACTATTATTCTAGGCATTATTTTGGGATTTTTGGTGACACTCACTTCTGTGGGTGCTGGCGCGCTTGGTGTGACTGCATTATTAATACTGTACCCCAAGTTACCCATTACAAAAATTGTTGGCACCGATGTTGCCCATGCAGTCCCGCTTACACTTGTCGCAGGCTTAGGGCATGTTAGTTTAGGCACAGTTGATTACTCACTGTTGGGAACACTGCTGATTGGCTCAATACCTGGTATATGGATTGGAAGCCACCTGAGTGCAAAGGTAGCTGAGCATTGGATTCGTTTATTACTCGCACTTATTTTAGTTTATGTCGGACAGCGTCTGGCATTTCCAGGTGTTAATGCTATTTTCGGTATTGGCATATTGATTCTGATTATTGGATTAAAACAATTTAAGTTTAGAAAAACTTGAGCAAGGCCTTAATAAATAAGGCGTTTTGGATTAAAATAGAGGGCTAACTTTAAATAGCAAATCACATGTATAAATACGACAAAATTGACCAGCAAAACGTTAATGAGCGTGTTGCACAATACCGCGATCAAACACGCCGTTACTTAGCAGGCGAACTAACAGAAGATGA
>CAXIBZ010000037.1:0-10066 GCA_964022105.1 uncultured Methylophilaceae bacterium | reverse complement strand
TTTAACTAAATAAGAAAGTAGTTCTTTTGTTAATAAACAGGCAATGCCTATTTAATCAAAAAGTGAGAGTAAAAGATGGCGAAAACAATTTTAGCAGTTGATGATTCAGGGTCACTAAGACAAATGGTGACTTTTAGTATAAAAGCCGCTGGCTATGAGGTTATCTATACCGTTGATGGGCAAGATGTTTTAAAAAAAAAAAAAAAAAAAACGGTTGATTTGGTATTAACTGACCAAAACATGCCAATCATGGATGGGCTAACCATGATTACCAATCTACGTTCATTAGCCTCTTATCAGAAAGTGCCTATTTTGATGTTAACAACTGAATCTAGCGATGAAATGAAAGCAAAAGGTAAAGCTGCTGGTGCAAATGGTTGGTTAGTAAAGCCATTTGACCCAAAAAGATTAATCGAAGTAGTACAAAAAGTCATTGGTTAATGAGTAAGCGCTATTAATAAATGATTGCTGATGGAGCGGAATAATGACAGTTGATATGAGTCAATTTTATGAGGTCTTCTTTGATGAATCAGAGGAGCTCTTGGCAGAAGCAGAAAGACTGCTTCTCGGGTTAGATATAGAAAACCCAGATAATGAAGATTTAAATGCAATCTTCCGCGCTGCACATTCTATTAAGGGTGGCGCAGCAACATTTGGATTCTCAGATATGGCTGAAGTTACCCATGTACTGGAGAACCTATTAGATAAAATTCGCAAACATGAAATGGCATTAACTGCTGAGCATGTCGATGCATTTTTAGCTGCTAAAGATGTACTGGAAATGGAGTTAGATGGTCATCGAAACGGTGCTGAAGTCAATCAAGATCAAGTTGCTGATGTACAGATGATGTTGAAATCACTCTCTGAAGCAGGTAGCACAGAAGTTAAAGCTGCAGCTACTAACAATCCAGCACCAGCTGCTGAAGCAAAACAAGAAGTGGTAACTGAAACCAAGCCTGGAGTAGAAAACGAAGTTAAAGCGGAGGTGGATACACCCTCAACAAACACGGCTGACGGCGGTGTAGCTGTTTTTAATATTGCGCTACCAGAAGTAACCGATAAAGATTTAAATAATCTGCAAGATGAATTAGGTTTACTTGGCGAAGTAACTGTTAAAAAGCAAGATAATGGTCGTTATGTTTTTACGCTAACGGGAGATTCATCTGAAGATGATATTGTTTCTATCTGTTCATTTATTCTAGATCCAAATGATTTAGTGATTACTAAAGCGGGTGCGGGGGCAGAACAAGTAACAGACAAGCAAGCTAAGCCAGCTAATGAAAAAGCTGAAATTGAAGAAGATGAAGGCTTTGGTTTGTTTGCCGATGATGAGCCTGAAACGACAGCAGTAAAAGAAACACCAAAAGCTGATGCGAAAGCGCCGCAAGAAAAAGTGAAGGTAGAAGAAGAGGTCGGTTACGGGCTATTTGCAGAAGATGGTCAGGAAAATGTCGAAGAAGGCTATGGATTCTTTGCGCCATTTACGCCGCATAAAGACGCACAAAAATCAGAATTAATTGGTGATGACACACCTGTCTCTGAGGCTGCTACTGCGAGTGCACAGATAGCAAATGCAGAGGTTACACCAGCAGCTGCGGCAGCGCCTGCGGCTAAGCCAGCAGCCAGTGCAAATAAAAAAGTCGATAAGGCTGCATCAGCCGAAACGACATCCATTCGTGTAGGTGTAGAAAAAGTTGATCAACTCATTAACCTAGTTGGTGAACTGGTGATTACGCAAGCCATGATTGATCAACGCGTATCAGAAATGGATCCAGTACAAAATGAGGCGCTCATCAATAGCGTCACGCAGCTGACAAGGAATACAAGAGATTTACAAGAGTCTGTGATGTCAATTCGTATGATGCCAATGGACTTTGTGTTCTCACGCTTCCCGCGCATGGTACGTGACCTCGCGAATAAATTAGGTAAAAAAGTTGACTTTGTGACCGAGGGTGCGACGACAGAGCTAGATAAAGGTTTGATAGAGCGCATTGTCGACCCATTGACCCATTTAGTAAGAAACAGTGTCGATCATGGTATCGAAAAACCAGAAAACCGCAAAGCAGCGGGTAAGGGTGATACTGGTAAGCTGACGCTCTCCGCAGCGCACAAAGGTGGCAGCATTGTTATAGAAGTGACTGATGATGGTGCTGGTTTGAACCGAGATAAATTACTAGCAAAAGCCAAATCCAATGGTTTGGAAGTAAGTGAAAGCATGACCGATACAGAAGTGTTTGGTTTGATTTTTGCGCCCGGTTTCTCAACCGCAGAGCAGGTGACTGATGTTTCTGGCCGTGGTGTGGGTATGGATGTGGTGAAACGAAACATTGCTTCGATGGGCGGTTCAATTGAAATTCGCTCCGCATTGGGTTACGGCACAACCATCTCGATTGCTTTACCGCTGACATTGGCTATCTTGGATGGCATGTCTGTATCGCTAGGTGAAAGTCTATATGTACTGCCATTGAACCTGATCGTAGAAACCATGCAACCGAAGATGGAAGATATTAAAACAGTGACCAGCGAAGGCTTGATGGTCCATGTTCGTGGCGAATATTTGCCAATTATCCCTTTATACGCACTCTTTAACCAAGAAACTGAAATAACCCATCCAACAGAAGGTGTATTGGTGATTATCGAAGCAGAGGGTAAAAAAGCCGCATTGTTTGTGGATGCTTTAGTCGGCCAACAGCAAGTTGTGATTAAGAGTTTAGAAACGAACTTTAGAAAAATTCAAGGAATTTCTGGCGCGACCATTATGGGAGATGGTTCCGTCGCATTAATTATCGATGTCCCCTCCGTGATCAAAATGGGACAAAGCAATATTAAAGAAGGAGCATACGCATGAGTATAGTGGCAGAAACGAATCAAGAAACGAACGAAGGCTCAGTTGCATCACAAGAGTACCTTACATTTGTTCTTGCAGATGAGTCTTACGGCATTGACATTCTAAAAGTACAGGAGATTCGAGGATATGATCCTGTGACTAAAATTGCCAATACGCCAGAGTTTATCAAAGGGGTGGTGAATCTGCGCGGTTTAATCGTGCCGATTGTCGACCTTCGTATTAAGTTTGGTTTAGGGAAAGTCGTTTATGACGAGTTCACGGTGGTGATTATTCTAAATCTTAACGGGCGTGTTGTGGGTATCGTCGTTGATGGTGTATCAGATGTCATGAATCTCAAAGGGACAGACTTGAGAAGCGTGCCCGATATCGTGGCCAGTATTGATACCAAATATATCACTGGCCTAGCAACAGTAGACGAAAAAATGTTTATTTTAGTCGATATAGAGCAGTTAATGACCAGCAACGAAATGGCATTGATTGATAGTGCGGTTGTTCAATAGTTAATTAAAAAACGATTAGAAATAGGAACATAACATGTTATCAAAATTATTAGACTATGTTGCAAACCAGTCAAATATAACAAAAGAGTTGCAGGGTGAAGTGTCAGAATTTAGGGCGCTGAAAAAAGAGATAAACAAAGCTAGATGCGTGATTGAGTTCAACGCAGAAGGTGATATTACGCTAATCAATGAGAATGCGTTAGAAGCTTTAGGCTATAGCGAAAAAGACTTGTTATCAAAACATCATCGTACTTTAGTCGGCCGTGCTGAGTCCACTAGCCAAGCCTACAAGGCTTTTTGGGAAAGTTTGGCTAAAGGACAATCACAAACAGGTTCTTTCCAGTTACAAAATAAACAAGGTCACGAGGTTTGGTTCCAAGGATATTATGCGCCAGTATTAAACGAGCAAAATCAATTGGTTAAAACGGTCGCTTATTTAACAGATATCACCAGAGAAAAACAAAGTGCTATTGAACTTCAAGGTGAAGATGCCGCACTGCAGCAAAGCTTTGGCATTATGGAATGCGATTTAAAAGGCAAAATTCTAGATTGCAATCAACTCTTTCATCAGCCATTAGGTTATACAAAAGAAGAGTTAGTCGGCAGACATGTAAGCATATTCCTTGATCCAAAATTAGCTGAAAGTACAGAATATAAAACAATGTGGGGCTCGCTTAATAGTGGTGAGAGTAAAAGTATTGAGATAAAGCGTATTGCAAAAAATGGTGAGGAATATTGGTTCCAGTCAACTTATGTGCCTGTAAAAGCTGCGAATGCTGAACTTGTTAAAGTTGTAGTCTACTCCTATTGCATTACTGAAGATAAGAAAAAAAATGCAGATTTTCAAGGCCATGTTGATGCTATAAATAAAATTCAAGCCGTTATTGAGTTTGACCTCAAAGGTAATATTTTGGGGGGAGATGAGAATTTTGCACAGGCAACTGGTTATAAATTAGAGGAGATTGTCGGTAATCATCACAGTATGTTTGTCACATCAACTGATAAAAGCAGTGAAGCCTATAAAAAATTCTGGGAAAGATTAGGTCGCGGTGAACCAGATCAAGGTCTTTATCACAGATTAGGCAAAGATGGGAAAGAGTTGTGGTTACAAGCTTCCTACAACCCTATTTTTGGTATCGACGGTAAACCTTATAAAGTTGTGAAATATGCTACTGATGTAACACAGCTGAAATTAATTGAACTAGAAAATGTTGAAAAGTTAGCGTCTATTGATAGGGCTTTGAGCGTCGTAGAGTTCTCTATGGATGGGAAAATAATCAAAGCCAATAAAAACTTTTTAGAGCTTACTGGATACAGTGAGTCAGAAGTTGTAGGGAATTATCACAGTATGTTAGTTGATACTGCCTATAAAAATAGTCCAGATTACAAGCTATTTTGGGATAAATTAAATCGAGGTGAGTTTGATACTGGAGAGTACAAACGCCTTGGCAAGGGAGGTAAAGAAGTTTGGTTGCAAGCCAGCTTTAATCCGATTTTAGACATGCATGGTAAGCCAGTAAAAGTTGTTAAATTTGCAATGGATATTTCCGAACAGCATAAGAATGCAGATTCATTAAAAGCAGCGGTTGAGGAATCTCAAGCTGTGATTGAAGAAGCTAAAAATGGCAATCTCGAAAACCGTGTCTCATTAGATGGCAAAACTGGTGCTATTGCGAGTCTTTGTGATGGTATCAATGCATTAATGGACAAGATGACAGAGGTAGTTTTGCAAGTGACAGAGGCAGGGGAAACTATTCATACCGCGGCAGGTGAAATTGCAACGGGGAATAACGATTTATCTAGCCGAACAGAAGAGCAGGCGTCTAGTTTGGAAGAGACAGCCTCGAGCATGGAAGAGCTTGCTTCTACTGTCAAACAAAATGCAGAAAACGCGCTACAAGCTAACCAATTGGCTACAGCTGCATCTGGCGTAGCAATCAAAGGTGGTCAGGTCGTAGGCAAAGTGGTTAACACAATGAGTGCAATCAATGAAAGTGCTCAGAAAATCGAAGACATTATTTCTGTCATTGATGGTATTGCATTCCAAACCAATATTCTCGCCTTGAATGCTGCTGTTGAGGCTGCACGTGCCGGTGAGCAAGGTCGTGGCTTTGCTGTGGTGGCTGGCGAGGTGCGCAATTTGGCACAGCGTTCTGCTAGTGCTGCCAAAGAGATCAAAGAGTTGATTACCGACTCAGTCAGCAAAACTTCAGAAGGCACCAAGTTGGTTGAGGATGCTGGTAATACGATGCAAGAGATAGTCGATTCTGTACAGCGTGTGACAGATATTATGGGTGAAATCTCTGCGGCTTCTACCGAGCAAAGCACGGGTATTGACCAAGTTAACACGTCAATTACCAATATGGATGAAGTAACACAGCAAAATGCAGCCTTAGTTGAAGAAGCCGCTGCAGCAGCTGAGTCGCTTGTTGAGCAGGCCAATAGTCTCATGGAAACAGTTAGTGGCTTTAAGGTAAAAGGCCAGCAAAGACAAGAGCGCCGAGCTAGTAATAGTCCAATGCGTGCGCCTGCAAAGCCAGCAATCTCTAAATCTGTTGCTAAGCCAGCACCTAAGCAAGCTGAGCAGAAGATAGTTGCCAAGACAGGTACTGACGATGGTGATTGGGAAGAGTTTTAGAAAGTGATTAGAGCTTGGTTTGGCAGGTTACAACGCATTTGATTGGTATTGCCTTGACCATGTGTTGTTTGCCAGCGCAAGCCTGAATCTGTAACCAAGGTAAAGATGAACACGGACAAAAGTTAATAGACAGGAACAATTTATTATGAAAAAGCTTTTAGCAATGAAATTAAAAACACAATTAATCATCGTTTTGTCTTTGATGATTGTCGGGTTTTGTACAGCTTTATTCTTTACCGATCGCGCATTAAGTAAAGTGCAAGTAGGTGGTGAAACTTATACCGACATTGTTAGTAATAAAGATTTAACTGCAGACATCTTGCCGCCACCAGCTTATTTAATTGAGTCCTGGCAAGTTGCATTGGAAATGGTGGCGATTAAAAATCAGCCGCTTCAACCCTTGGTGGACAAAAGCAACGCGTTAACTGACGAATTCAATGCGCGTAATGCTTACTGGTCTGAGTATTTAAAGAAACCAGAGATGTTGACTACATTTAAGGATGAGTTGGTACCTGCTGCAGAGCGCTTTATACAAATCCGTGATACAGACTTTATACCAGCCGTACAATCAGCAGATGCTAAACGTATTGATGTGGCACTAAGCCATTTACAGCAAGCCTATCTTAACCACCGCGAGGCAGTTGATAAACTTGTCGTCATGGCTGCTGAAGATGCTAAAAGCATTGAGGCTGTTGTGCCAGCAAAAATTTCATCAGCACATACTACTGAGTGGGCGCTTATTATTGCTGCAATTGGGTTAACGCTGTTTGGTGTTTTTGCCGTTGTCGGCAATGTTATCCGCCAACTTGGTGGCGAATCATACGAGGCACTAAAAATTGCTCAAGAAATTGCTAAAGGTCGATTTGAAGCTAAAAATAGTGGAAAAAAACACAATGAATTAAGTGTGATTGGGGCATTACAGACGGCATCAGGTGTATTGGTCGATATTGATCGAGAAATGGCCTTAATGGAAGCTGAGCATAAAGCTGGCAATATTGACGCCAGAATAGATATTAATAAATTTGACGGGGCATACCGTGAAATGGCGATTGGTATTAACCGCATGGTAGAAGTGCATATCAACGTTATGGAGAAAACCATTCGATCCCTTAATGGATTGGCGAATGGTGATTTTGAAGTTGAACTTGAACAGTTTCCCGGCAAATTACTAGAAGTGAATAAAGGTTTTGAAGGCTTACGGGGCAATATCAAATCACTAATTACCGATATGCGTCATATGGCAGAAGAGCACAAAGCCGGCAATATTAATGTAATGATGGAGCCTGAAACCTTCTCAGGTGACTATCGATTACTAGCAGCAAAAGTGAACGAAATGGTGACTGAGTACATTGGGGAAGTGAATGTCATCATGGAGACCATTTCACAATTTGGCAATGGTGATTTCTCTGCAACAATCAAAGAATTCCCTGGTGAAAAAGCCATTATTAATAAGAATATCAAGAAAATTGGCGGCAATCTGAAAGGATTAATCGACTCTGTAAACTGGGTCAGCGATGCGCATGAGCAGGGTGATATTGATATGAACTTGCGCGACGATATGTTTAAGGGTGACTTTGGCACACTGGCTAAATGCGTGAATAAAATGATGGCGGGCTTATTGGAGATGAATCAGAAATCTATGAATGTCGTTAAGGCGTTCGGAGAAGGTGATTTTGATGCGCCTTTAGAACATTTCCCAGGTAAAAAAGCTTTTATCAATGAAACTATCGAGCAAGTGCGTAGTAACTTAAAAGCATTGAATGAGGATGCGCAAATGTTGGCAAATGCAGCACATGAAGGCCGAGTAAGTGTGCGTGCTGATGCCAGCCGTCATTCTGGAGACTATCGTAAGATTGTTGAAGGAATGAATGAAACATTGGATATGATAGTGGAACCGATTGCCGCAGTAAAAGAGGCAATTGAGACGATTACGACAGCTGCAAATGAAATCTCTACAGGCAATAACGATTTATCTAGCCGCACAGAGCAGCAAGCTTCTAGTTTGGAAGAAACAGCAGCAAGTATGGAAGAGCTTGCATCAACTGTAAAACAAAATGCTGAGAATGCACAACAAGCGAATCAACTAGCATTAACTGCTTCTGGTGTTGCCGTAAAAGGTGGCAAGGTGGTGGGTGAAGTGGTGAGCACCATGAGTGGTATTAATGACAGTGCGCAGAAAATTGAAGCAATTATTTCAGTGATTGATGGCATTGCCTTCCAAACCAATATTCTAGCCTTGAATGCGGCTGTTGAAGCTGCGCGTGCAGGTGAGCAAGGTCGCGGTTTTGCGGTAGTTGCCGGTGAGGTACGTAACTTGGCACAACGCTCTGCTAGTGCTGCTAAAGAGATCAAAGAGTTGATAACGGATTCTGTCAGCAAAACAACCGAGGGTACCAAGTTGGTTGAGAATGCTGGTTCAACCATGGATGAGGTGGTGCAATCAGTACAGCGTGTTGCAGACATAATCAGTGAAATCTCTGCTGCATCACAAGAGCAGACCACAGGTATCAATCAAGTGAACCAAGCGGTAACAAGCATGGATGAAGCGACGCAACAAAATGCAGCACTTGTTGAAGAGGCTGCTGCTGCTGCTGAGTCATTAGTTGAGCAGGCGGTGCAATTATCAGATGTGGTGAGTGTATTTAAGATTGGTAATGAAGGTAAACAAGATCGTAGGGCACAAAATAGCCCAATGCGAGTTCCAGTCAAGCCAACGGTAACTAAATCCGTTGCAAAGTCAGCACCTAAGCAAGTTGAACAGAAGCTTATTGCCAAAACAGGCACTGATGATGGTGATTGGGAAGAGTTTTAGTAAAACGCAAGAGTAAGTGGATTTTATTGCTTTTTTCTAGCAATGGTATGACTCATGAATGACTTTAAATAGACGTTAAATAGATATAAATGTTTGAAAGGGATTGTAATGAATAACAGTAACCCAAAGGGTGTAATTGCAGCACTGCAAGCTAAAGTAGCCAAATTATCTTTTGGTCAACAGCTGATCTTAATCACGGCTAGTCTAAGCGCGGGTTATTTAATTGTGGTTAAGCAAACACTGATTGATAACCCATGGATGGTCTTTTCTCTGTTCGTCACTTATGCGGCAGCAGGCTGTTGGTTGCTGATGACCGGCTTGCAGCAAAAAGTGGCTAATCAAAATGTTAATAGTCTGGACAAAGCGCAAACTTCATTATCAAGTGAGTTGCAAGATGCATTAGATGCGCTACAAGTAGAGTACGCTGAGGGCAAATGGGATGCAACAATCGATGTTAATCAGTTAAATGAAGAAAATCAGGCTGTTGCAGAAAACATCAATGCCATTATCGAATCGCAACATCAATCACTAATGACATTAAGTGAAGCGCTAACAAAACTATCTCAAGGCGAGTTTGATGTTACCTTAGACGCTAAATCAAAACAGTTGAGCCAAGTTAGCCAGCAATTTGAAACCTTAGGCGGTTATTTAGCTAAGCTGCGTACTGAAGTGAATCAGCTATCTCAAGCACATGCTATTGGTGATATTGATGCTGTCATCAATAGTAGCCAGTTTGAAGGTGGTTTTAAAGATATTGCACAAGGTATTGCTGAAATTGTAGACAGACAAGCAAAAGAAACTGCTGACTTTGTTGCAGTGATGGAAGAATTAGGCCGAGGCAATTTGTCAGTTGAGTTTGCACCATTACCAGGGCAAAAAGAAGTGATGAATAAGTGTGTCGACAGGCTTCGTGGCAACTTAAAAGGTATTGTTGATTCTGTGAATTGGGTCAATGCTGAGCATGAAAAAGGCAATATCGATATGACACTAAGAGCTGATATGTTTAAAGGTCAGTTTGCGGTCTTGGCTGACAGTGTCAATAAGATTGTTGCTGGACATATTGATGTTAACCAAAAAGCAATGGCTTGTGTAAAAGCATTCGGTGAAGGTGACTTTAATGCGCCACTAGAAAAGTTCCCAGGACAAAAAGCTGCAATCAATGAAACGATTGAACAAGTGCGAAGCAATTTGAAAACGCTCAATGAAGATGCACAAATGTTGGCTGCGGCTGCAAGGGAAGGCCGTGTTTCAGTGCGTGCAGATGCAAG
>CAXIBZ010000036.1:0-10199 GCA_964022105.1 uncultured Methylophilaceae bacterium | reverse complement strand
AAAGTAGGGCAAGCAAGAATATTAGCTGTATTAGAGCCGCGCTCTAACACCATGAAATTAGGTACGATGAAAGCAGCACTCCCAGATAGTTTAGTAGATGCAGACACAGTATTTTGTTATGGTGCTAATGTAGATTGGAATATTAAAGAAGCATTAAAGCCGATAGAAAGCAAGTCGCAGGTATTTATGGATTTGGAACATTTAATTGCTGCTATTGTTAAAGAAGCAAAGCGTGGTGATCAGATTTTGGTCATGAGTAATGGTGGTTTCGGTGGCATACACCAAAAAATACTCAATCAACTATGATTAAACAGTTAGACAAATTGCTTGATGGGATAGAAAAGCTCAGCCCAATGACGATTGCAATCGGCTTCTCGGTGCTTGCGCATATTGTATTTCTAGCAGTCAAATTTGAACCAGAGCTAAAGAAAATGGCTCAGCGGCTGCCTTCACTGGAAGTTGTGCTGGTGAATGCAAAAACGAAAGAGGCGCCAGAAAAAGCAGATGTGATTGCACAAGCCAACTTAGACCGTGGTGGCAATACAGATTTGGATCGGCAAATGAAAACGATGCTGCCAACCAAAAATAACAAACAAGCTGATGTCAGATTACAAGCCAATAAACAACAAAAAGCAGAAGCAAAATCGACAAAATTACAGGCAAGAGAAGCGAGAGAGCAAAAACATGTTGCAGAGTTAGAAAAAAAAGCACAAGAGCTATTTACGCAAATCGAGTCTACAAAGAAACTCGAATCCAAGCCAATTGAACACACAGCGTCAACTCAACCAGAAGATGGGCAACAAAAGCAACTTTCCACTTCGATGAGCAGAGAAGCATTGCTAGCGGCGAGTTTGGAAATAGACCGCTTGGAAGCGCAAATTGCAAAACAGCAAGAAGAGTACCAAAAAAGGCCCAAGCGCCGCTTTTTGGGCTCAAGAGCAAAAGCAGCGGATGATGCATTGTATCTGGAGGCTTGGCGACAAAAAGTAGAGCGGATTGGTAATATGAACTATCCTGCAGCAGCTAGAAATCAGAAATTATATGGAAAGTTGCAATTAACCGTGTCGATAAGAGCTGATGGTACAGTGGAAGATGTTTCAATTGATAAAAGCTCAGGCTCTAAAATTTTAGACGAAGCAGCGATGAATATTGTGCGTTTGGCGGCGCCGTATGCTAAATTCTCAGCGACTATGCGCAAAACTACAGATATTTTAGCGATAACGAGGACTTGGACTTTTACGCAAGAGGACGCTCTCTCCACACAGTAGTTGTGTAGTCATTATATTTCAATGCCATGCGGCGTTATTTTTGTTTGCCGTACTAAGCGTACTGCCTGCACAAAAATGCCTTGCCTGACTTTGAAATCTGAATGACAAAAAAAGTTAAGTTATATTATGTTTTCTTTTTTCTCTTACAATTTAGTTGCTGCATATGAATAATTATTTTAAACACCACGTCTTTTTTTGCTTAAATCAACGCGATGATGGCGCTGCTTGTTGTTCAGACAAAGGTGCCGAAGCGGCTTTTGATTATATGAAAGCCCAAGTAAAAAAATTAGACTTGAGAGGTAAAGGCAAGGTACGCGTCAATCGTGCGGGTTGTTTTGATCGCTGTGGCGAAGGACCATTGCTGGTCGTTTATCCAGAAGCAGTTTGGTATACCTTCGTTGATCATGAAGATATTGATGAAATTATTGAAAGCCATTTGTTAAACGATAATGTAGTTCAACGGTTACTCGTTGAATAGTTGGACTAGCTAAGTAGCGCAAACATAGCGTGACGGTGAATCTTCTCTTTTAAACTTGCTAATTCTGCTTCTGTAAGGCTGTGCGCCACCCCATCTCTCATAGCTTCTGCCCAATGACTATTTGGATAATGTTTGTCATCCTCAAAACGCGGAATGATATGCCAATGCAAATGCGGTGTTTTATTGCCTAAACTCGCCAAATTAATCTTGTCAGGTTGTATGACTTCACGTAAGGCCGCTTCTACAGCAAATACGACATTCATCGTACGCGTCCGGTCATTTGGAGTTAAATCAGTCATTTCTTTAATGTGGTCAATTAATTCAACACGACAGTAAACTGGGTAATCTGCATCGTTAAGTAGAATAACGCGGCAGAAGTTATCTTGCCACAGTATTGTACGGTGGGGTTCTTTTTGGCATAACGCACATTTGTCAGTAGTATACATTTATGAAGCAGCCAGCATACGATCTAGGGTTAGTTTTGCCAGTTCTGCTTCATCAGCAGGTACCGTAATTTGATTGACAATATTGCCTTCAACGAGATTTTCTAAACACCAAGCCAAATGTTGTGGGTCGATACGTGCCATGGTTGAACACTCACAGACGACATGGCTCATAAACTGAACGAGCTTCCCTTGTGGTTTCATCTGTTCTGCTAGGCGCGTGACCAAGTTGAGTTCTGTACCTACTAACCATTTAGTATTGGGTTCAGCTTCCGTAACTGTTTTTAAAATATATTCCGTTGATCCAACAAAATCTGAGTTTAAACATACTTCAAACGGCGCCTCTGGATGCGAGATGACTTTACCATCTGGGTGTAGCTTTCTAAAATGCTCAATATTTTGCAGGCGAAACATTTGATGCACTGCACAATGGCCTTTCCATAAAAGGATCTTGGCATTTTTAATCTCTTCAATCGTTAGTCCACCTTGTGGTAAATCCGGATCCCAAATTGGCATTTGTTCTAATGGAATCCCCATTTTGTATCCGCTCCAACGACCTAAGTTTTGGTCAGGGAAAAACAGTACTTTTTCGCGTTGTTTAAAACTCCAGTCTAAGATTTTAGGTGCATTGGTACTGGTGCAAACGATACCACCATGTTCACCACAAAATGCTTTCAGGTCAGCCGCAGAATTAATGTAAGTAACCGGTGTTATGTCTTCATCAAAATTGAGCACTTTATTGAGTTCACGATAACTACGCTCGACTTTAGCTAAATTTGCCATATCAGCCATTGAGCAGCCAGCAGCAAGGTCAGGCAAAATCACAATTTGATCTGGACGGCTAAGAATATCTGCTACCTCAGCCATAAAGTGCACACCTAAGAAAACAATAAATTCCGCATCTAAATTTTCGCAGTATTTAGATAGCTTTAATGAGTCACCTGAGAAGTCGGCATGACGATAGACACTTTCGTGTTGATAGTGATGGCCTAAAATCACCAGACGTTTGCCTAATTTTTCACGCGCTGCCAATATGCGCGCCTGACAGTCATCGTCTTTCGCTGATTGAAATTTTTCAAATTTAATAGGTATCGCTTGTGCTTGCATAATGGGTTAGACGCTTTAAATCCAGAATAGTTGATTTTATAACGTTGTGCTTGATTTTGGAAATGGCTAGAGTATTAATCCGTGCTTTTTACCTAATCTTTTCAATGCATCGACATTTGTCCAGGAAAAGACGCGCTCTACTGCTTTACGCCAGTCTACCCATTCATATCGTATATGCTCATCAGGCGCTAGTCTTACTGCTATTGGTGTTGGTAGTGTTAGGCCAAATAAATGTTCGACATTTTCTGTGACACCTGGCGCATATCGGTGGCGCCAGTGTGGATATATTTCGTAGGTGTTGGTGGCGTGCCAATCTTCAAAGCGATAGGCTAAAGCGTCAATGCCAGTTTCTTCACGAACCTCACGAATAGCCGCTTCATAAGGCGTCTCGTCATCCTCAATACTGCCCGTTACGGACTGCCAGAAGCCTGCTTTGTCTGCACGTTCCATAATCAGTACTTGTAAATCATCAGTGTGAATGAGAACAAGCGATGAAATTGGTATTTTAGGTTTGGCCATAGATTTTTCTGGTGCCGATGAAGGGAATTGAACCCCCGACCTTTTCATTACGAATGAACTGCTCTACCAACTGAGCTACATCGGCTAGCATGAAAATTCATGATGCTGCTGCTTTCATCGCTGTCATTAGATTCTTGGGTAATTTGAACACTACATTCTCAACCACACCTTTAAGTTCGGTCACATCATGCGCGCCAAGCTTTTGTAAAGTTTGAATGACCTCTTGTACTAACACTTCTGGTGCAGATGCGCCTGCGGATACACCGATTTTCTTTTTACCAATTATCCACTCTTGTTTTAAATAACTGGCATTGTCTACCATGTACGCTTCCACACCTTGGTTCTCGGCTACTTCACGTAAGCGGTTTGAGTTTGAGCTGTTAGGTGAACCAACAATGATCACCAAATCGCAATCCTTAGCCATTATTTTGACTGCATCTTGGCGGTTCTGCGTGGCATAACAAATATCATCACTTTTTGGCGCCTGAATGTTAGGAAACTTATCTTTTAATGCAAGAATGACTTGTGCTGCATCGTCCATTGATAAAGTTGTTTGCGTTACATAAGCTAGTTTATCTGGATTGCTGACTTTTAGAGCAGTGACATCTTCAGGTGTTTCAACAAGAAAAATACCATCATCAGACTGACCCATTGTCCCCTCTACTTCTGGATGGCCTTTGTGACCTATCATGACAATTTCCATTTTTTCAGCACGCATTTTGGCAACTTCTATATGGACTTTGGTCACAAGCGGGCAGGTCGCATCATAAGCGGTGAGGCCACGTGCTTCAGCTTCTGCTCTTACTGCTTTTGAAACGCCGTGCGCGCTGAAAATAACGGTGCTACCTGTTGGCACTTCATCCAGCTCTTCAACAAAAATAGCGCCTTTATTACGTAGCTCATCGACAACAAATTTGTTATGAACAACTTCATGTTTAACATAGATCGGGGCGCCAAATTTTTCTAAAGCTTGTTCTACAATGATAATGGCACGATCTACACCTGCACAAAATCCTCTTGGATTGGCCAATATGATATTCGGTTGTAAGGTATTCATTTCACTCAAGTAATTATATCCTTTGATATATCCGCACTATGTACTATCAGTTATAATGCGGCGAGTTCATCTTAAACTTTTCTATATTAATGAAAAACACCGCGACTTTACTGATTACCTGCCCTGATGCAAAAGGCATCGTTGCATCAATTGCCAATTTCTTGCATCAACACAATGCTAATATTTTACACGCAGACCAGCATCAAGATGCAGAAAATAGTTTATTTTTAATGCGTGTCGAGTGGGATTTGGCACAATTTAATCTAGACGAAGCATCATTTGCGCAGCATTTTGAGGTGGTAGCATCAAAATTTCGTATGCATTGGCAGCTGAAATTTTCGGAACACAAGCCCCGTTTGGCATTAATGGTTTCACAATACGACCATTGTTTAATTGACTTATTACATCGTCATAAACAAGGTGAACTTGCTTGTGAAATCCCTTTGATTATTAGTAATCATGAGGATACAAAACCGCTAGCCCAATTTTATGGAATCAATTTTCACCGTATTGTTGTTAATAAAGATAACAAAGCTGAAGCAGAAGCGGCACAATTTAAACTGTTTGACGATTACAACATTGATTTAATCGTCTTAGCACGATATATGCAGATTTTATCTTCTGATTTTGTAGCTAGATACCCGCAGCAGATTATTAATATACATCACTCGTTCTTACCAGCCTTTATTGGTGCCAAGCCATATCATCGTGCATTTGAACGTGGCGTAAAGCTCATTGGTGCAACAGCGCATTACGTGACAGAGGTGTTAGATGAAGGGCCGATTATTGAACAAGATATTGCTAGAATCTCACATCGTGACCAAGTTGAAGATTTGCTTCAAAAGGGAAGAGACTTAGAGCGTGTTGTGTTATCTCGTGCGGTACGCTGGCACATTGATAACCGTATTTTGACCTATGCCAACAAAACGGTGATTTTTGATTAGACAACAAACTCTTTATTGTAGACATTAAAAAAGCGAAGTTAAACTTCGCTTTTTTTTGATACAGAAATTATTCTGCAGGGACCATATCTGGCAATGGTTCATAAGTTGGCTCATCATATGGTGCAATTTCTGGTAATGGGCCACTTGTGGTAGCACATCCAACTAGTAAAAGTGCTGTCAGTAGCGCAAGTACAAACTTATTCATGTTAATCTCCCTGAGCTTTAATTATATAAATGAGTAACAAGAGTTAATCTCTCACTGGTTAATTTAACGTCTCGTGCGAGATTCTGCAACTACTTTTCTGAAATGAACTATTAATAAGTGTTAAGGCAGTATACTTTCTGTGGCGAATAAATCCGCAATTTTTTCGCGTGTTCTAATGACATGGCACTGAATACCATCCACCATGATTTCAGCGGCACGTGCTCTTGTATTGTAGTTACTTGCCATGCTCATCGCATAAGCACCAGCTGATTCTACGACCAGTAGATCACCTTCTTGCAGGTTTAACGCTCGGTCATGACCCAGAAAATCACCTGTCTCGCACACGGGGCCTACGATTTCATAT
The DNA here is from genome assembly GCA_964022105.1 of uncultured Methylophilaceae bacterium. GTDB lineage: Bacteria > Pseudomonadota > Gammaproteobacteria > Burkholderiales > Methylophilaceae. The sequence goes on along the minus strand of CAXIBZ010000036.1, from coordinate 3,814 downwards.
TGAATCGTTGCGCCTTGACGTGGATTTGCCGCAACAATGTTGTGATAAGCATCGTAAAGTGCAGGGCGCATGAGGTCATTCATCGCAGCATCGACAATGGCAAAATTTTTGCTCGTTGTTGGCTTAATGTACTCAACCTTGGTTAATAAAACCCCAGCATTGCCGACTAGCGCACGACCTGGCTCAAACAGCAGTTTAACTTGCTTTTGATTCAGCTTGTTTAAAATTGCCTGTGTGTAGGCCATAAACTCAGGCGGGGTTTCATCATCATAAGTAATACCAACACCACCACCCACATCAATATGAGAAATGTGTATGTTATTAGATTCTAATTCATCGACTAGTTTTAATACACGATCTAGTGCATCAATGAATGGGGCTATTTCAGTAATCTGTGACCCGATATGACAATCAACACCATGGATTGCAATGTTTGGCATAGCTGCCGCTTCTTTGTAGACGGCAATCGCGTCCTCAAATGCAACACCAAATTTATTATTTTTTAGACCTGTTGAGATATAAGGGTGTGTTTTTGCATCGACATCAGGGTTGACGCGTAAAGATACTGGTGCAATTTTGCCTATTTCTCCAGCAACTTTATTCAGTCTGTTTAGTTCACTTGCAGACTCTACATTAAAACAGAAAATGCCAGCATCTAAAGCAGCACGCATTTCATCCGCTGTTTTACCAACTCCAGAGAAAACAACTTTTTTTGGGTCGCCACCAGCAGCAATCACACGTGCAAGTTCACCACCAGACACAATATCAAAGCCTGCACCTAGCCTAGCAAAAACATTCAGCACTGCTAAATTTGGGTTTGATTTTACCGCAAAGCAAATCAAATGATCCGTATTGTTAAGGCCCGCTTGAAAATTACTGAAGGCATGTGTTAGTGCCTGTTTTGAGTAGACATAACAAGGCGTGCCATATTCTTCCGCTATATGGGTCAGTGGTACTTGTTCAGCGTGCATAACGCCATGTTTTAATTCAAAAAAATTCACAGTGATATCTTTTAGTTATTAGGCGTTTGTTCAGGTTGGGTAGTGTCTATTTCCTCTGGGGCCTCAGATTTTACATCTTGTGGATAACGTTGCTCTGGAATATAGAGTGGGCCAGTTGTGCCACAACCATATATAACGGCATAAGCAGCAATCAATAAGGTATAAATCAATGTCTTGCGCATCATGTTTCGATAGAAGAATAGTAAGGCTTATATTTTATCATTGAAACTTTCATAAAGCAGAATAGAAGTATTTTTTACCGCTTATTCTGAGTTTTTTACCGATTATCGGATAGTGCTAGACAAGGTTTATAGGAGTTTGGCATAGTCGAGTGCATCATATTAAAGGTGTTTAGAAATGAAGAAATTTGATCCGACACAAAAAGGCTTTACCTTGCTGGAGCTGATGATAGTGGTTGCAATTATAGGCATTATTGCTTCCATCGCCTTGCCAGCTTATACCGACTATATTAAAAAAGGCAGAGCGGCAGAGGCTACAGCAACACTCGCGGATCTTAGAATTAAAATGGAACAATGTTATCAAGACACGCGTGACTATACGCAGTGCGCAGCGTTCTGTACACCGGACAGCGGTGATATTAACTTTACTTACAGTTGTACACCAGCGGCTACAGCAGACACCTATACACTCAATGCTGCTGGAAAAGGGGATGTTAGTAATTTCGCATATACGGTCAATGAGTCAAACGATAAAACCTCTACATATGATGGCGTTTCTGGAAACTGTTGGAAAACCAGTAAAACGAGTGCATGCTAATGCATAAATATGTTAAACAATTTGGTTTCTCATTGGTAGAGTTACTAATAGTGATTGCTATTTTCGGGATACTAGCTTCATTTGCAGTTCCAAGTTATCAACAAATGATAGAAAACACAAAAATTAAAACAGCTACTGATGCTATATTGTCTGGCTTCCAAATTGCACGTGCGGAAGCTGTTAAGCGTAATACAAATGTCCAGCTAGAATTTGGTGCTGGTAGCGCGTGGACGGTCTGTGTTAGTCCAGCAGGCGGTGGAGCTTGTTCGGGAAATACTATACAAAGTCGCAATAGTTCAGAAGAATCTTCCACCGATGTTACTGTAGTGGCGAGCGTTGCTGGTCCATACGTTTTTAATGGTTTTGGTATCTTAACATCACCAGGCGCAGTGACTATTGATATTGATAATGCAGCATTACCATCAGCAAAAAGTAGAAATTTGCGTGTGATTGCAGGCGCTAGTGGTGCAGTAAAAAGTTGTGATCCAGCACTCGACCCGTCAGGTTCGGACCCACGTAAGTGCTAGTTAAGACATTTGGGAAAATAGTATGAAGATGAATATTAGACCATTACCTTCACAGCAAAAGGGTGTTGTATTGCTGGAATCTTTAATTGCCATATTAATTTTCTCTCTAGGTGTACTTGCACTAGCAGGTTTGCAATCTGCAATGATTAAAAATACAGATGATGCGAAGTATAGGGCTGAAGCGACATTTGTAGCACAACAAAAATTGGGCGAAATTTGGATCAATGAAAAAGGTTTCGTGAATCTCGCAGATTATGTAGTGGCTGGAGAGCCTGTTTCTCAGCTACCTAATGGTTCTAGATCGGTAGCAGTTGATCCAAATCGAGTCGTGACTGTTACTGTGAATTGGACAATGCCAGGTGGGAGTCAGCATACCTATGCAGCAAATGCCAGAATTGAGGGCACAGAGTGATGGTGAATCAACGAAAAATATCTTCAGTTCAATCAGGTTTTAGCTTGGTTGAGTTAATGGTTGGCCTCGTCATCGGTATGCTAGCCACCTTGGTCATTATGCAAGTGTTTTCCGCTTTTGAAGGACAAAAACGAACAACATCAGGCACAGCAGACGCGCAAACCAATGGCAGTATTGCATTGGCAACCATACAACGGCATGTGCAGAAAGCAGGTTATGGTTTGCCATTGCCAAATGCAGATATTCAGAGCAACGCTTTGAGATGTAACCCATTTTTAGATTTTGATCCTGACAGTGATCCACTGACTAACAATAACACTAACTTGTTTCCACTCATAATCCAAAATGATGTTGGCAGCAATGGTAGTGATGACATCACTGTGCGCTTTAGCACAACAGCAATGGGGGCAGTGCCAGTAGAAATTATCAACGCAAGTAATCCAGATAGCATAGGGATGCTTGTCCAAAGTAATATTGGCTGCAATATTGATGGCAATACAAATAATGACGATGTTGCTTTAATACAAAACGGTTTAACTTGTGATATGGCAACAGTTGATCGTGTTTCGGGTACAGGAAACAATCAACGCATCATTTTAGCTAAACTACCAACAACTCCAGGGGTGTTGGCAGATCAAGCGAAAATTGCATGTATGGGTGACTGGCGGGATTATAGATTCCAGATTGTAAATGAAGAGTTACAGCTTAATCAGCAACCCATAGTTTCTGATGTAATTTCTATGCAAGCACAATATGGTGTTTCAGATACTGCTGGCAGCAATGTAGTAACAGCTTGGGAAGACGCAGCAGGTATTTGGAATAACCCAACAGTTCTGGAGCGTAACAGAATTAAAGCCATCAGAATGGCTGTAGTACTTAGAAACGGCCTGAAAGAAAAAACCAAGGTTACTACGGCGGCGCCAATTGCATGGCCCGATAGTTCACCAGTTGCAATTGACGTTTCATCATCAAGTGCTGATTGGGAATATTATCGCTACAGGGTGTTTGGTACCGTAGTGCCATTGAGAAATATGATTTGGTCTAGAGGAGCCGTGGAGTGAATAAGTTTCAATATTCAAGGATTAGCCAACAGGGTG
>CAXIBZ010000035.1:0-10201 GCA_964022105.1 uncultured Methylophilaceae bacterium | reverse complement strand
TGAATTGGCATGCGACTTAAGTTTTTCCCATCTAGTATAATTTCCCCTGCTTGTAGGGGCACGAGTCCGACCATCATATAAAAACTAGTTGTTTTACCCGCACCATTAGGGCCTAGTAACCCGACTACTTCACCACTTTTAATATTTAAAGAAATATCATGCACAACTGTGCGTGATTTAAATGATTTACGGAGATTCTTTACGACGAGTTCACTCATATTGTTCTTTATTCTTTAGGTAATGTTAGCTCATTACTTAGCTTTAGTTTGTTGGTAGAGCTGGAAGTATCTGGGTTTGGCGCTTTTGTTGGTGTTTCTGGCGGCGCTTCTTGTTTGTTTTTAGGTTGAATAATTGCCCTAACCCTACCGCTGGAAGGGCCTGCGCTTTCAGATTTTTTACCACCGATGACTTCAGCGTATTCTGCATTTGCGTCATAACTGATGTAGTCGCCGTACACAATATCTTCACCGCGTTTGACCCACGCTTTGGTGTAAAGCTGGACTTTGTCCATTCTGCCATCGTATTCAATGCGCCGTCCACTGCCAGTCATATACTCGTTTTTACCTTCGCGTTTTTGCTTAAATGTCGTTGGGTTGCCAGTGGATGTGCTGTGTTGAAAACCATTTCTATCTTCACGCACAATCAATTTATCTGCATGAATAACCAATGTGCCTTGCGTCAAAACGACATTGCCAATATAGGTGCTTATCTTTTTAGCATCATCCACAATGACGCTATCAGCCTCAAGCTCAATTGGTTTATTTCTGTCAGCGGCTTCTGAAAAAGCAGTGATGCTTGCACATAAGCTTATGATTGCAATGCTGGCGCGAAAAAGTATGTTCATTATTTCACCATATATTCTGAATGAGGTTTTTGTTGATTAAATAGACTATTTTGCTTTGGTTGTTGGTTTTTCATAATGTGCATTCACGCGATTTAGCAACTGTAATGTTTTTTTATTTTTGTCATAAATCATTCCTGTTGCATGAATCACTGTTTTTGGTGCTTGTTTAATGACAACTGGCCTATCCGTTTTTGCTAAGTCTTCGTCTGGGAAAATCACCAACTTGTCAGTCAGCACCTGCATTTCTCCTTTATCAACGGTGGCTTGTCTTACGACGACGACATCATCTAGCACTTCAATTTCTTTACCATCGCTGGAAACATTGGCAGTTTTGCCTTTGATTTTAGTATATGGTTTGTCAACTGCGTATTGGGTAAATTTGGGCAGTTCTAATACGGTGCTGTCGTCGTCTGGATAATGCGTCATTTTGGCGGCAGCTAACATATAACGCAACTTACCATCTATATCTGTTTGCGTTGTCACAAAATTTTGCATGATGTAGTCAGGATCATGGCGATTGCTACCATCATTCTTTGGCCCTTGTTGCTCAACCGTTTGATAAATCCAGAAAGTGAGTAGTGCCATTAGTCCTGCAAGGACTAAAGGAAAAACAATTGCTGTACGGTTAATCATATTTGCTTACTGTTTAAACTAATGTCTAACTATTCAAAATACTTGGCAGTAACGGCATCATAGGTGCCTTGTGCACACATAATGATTTCGCATACTTCTCTAACTGCCCCTTTACCACCATGCCTTGTTGTTACGTAATGTGCGCGTTGTTTTACACTATCAGGCGCTGCTGGAACCGTAATAGCCAGACCGCAACGTGACATGGGCGGAATATCAACGATATCATCCCCCACGAAAACAGCCTCTTCAGCTGTTACACCAAGCTTGTCAAGTAAATCATTAAAGGCTGCAAGTTTATCTTCTACGCCTTGATAGAAGTGCTTAATCCCTGTTGTTTCTGCTCGTGTTTTGACGACTTGTGATGTGCGGCCAGTAATAATTGCCATTTGCACGGGCGTTTTCTTTAGGAGTTTCATGCCGAGGCCATCATGAGAGTGAAAAGTTTTATATTCTTGCCCATCATCCCCAATCATTAAACCACCATCGGTCATGACACCATCAACATCAAAAACAACAACTTTAATTTTCTTTGCGCGTGCCTTAATTTCATCTGTGACTGTTATAACACTCAATTTTATCTTCTTTCAAATTAAACTATTTTTGCAACTAATAGGTCGTGCATATTGAAGGCACCAATCAATATTCCATTTTCATCTGTGACAAGCAAACCATTGATTTTCTTTTTTTCCATCAACTCTACTGCCTCAGCAGCGAGTTTGTCGGCACCGATGATATTCGGTTTGACATGCATGACATCAGCTATTTTCGTGAACTCTGTGTGATGATTGTTAGCAAAAGAGCGGCGTAAATCACCATCGGTAAAGATGCCTATTAGCAGATGCTGCGCATTCACGATAGCGGTAAATCCTAAACTTTTTTCGGTCATTTCAATTAGTGCATCTGCCATTGATGCATTTTCATGTACATATGGAACTGCATCGCCAGTGCGCATAATATCTTTAACACGGGTGAACAAACGTCTGCCCAAGTTGCCGCCTGGGTGAGATTTAGCAAAATCCTCAGCGGAGAATTCACGTTTATCTAAAACACAAACAGCAAGCGCATCACCTAGTGCAAGAGCGGCAGTCGTGCTGGCGGTCGGCGCAAGACCTAAAGGACATGCTTCTTGTGAAACTTCCGCACTTAGATGCACGTGTGACTCATTGGCAAGCGTGGATGTTGCTTTACCAGTAATACTGATAATTTTTGCACCCAGCCTTTTAATCGTGGGAATGATATTCAGTAACTCATCACTCTCGCCTGAGTTGGAAAGTGCGATCACGATATCACCATTTGTGATCATGCCTAAATCACCATGACTCGCCTCAGCAGGGTGCATGAAAAAGGCAGGTGTTCCCGTGCTGGCAAAAGTTGCTGCGATTTTGCCTCCGATATGGCCAGATTTACCCATCCCGCTCACAACAACACGCCCTTTGCACTGTAAAATAAGTTCAACTGCGGCTTCAAAGTTACTATCTAGTCTGTCAGCTAGTGATTCAATTTCTCTGGCCTCAATACGCAATACCGTGCGTGCGCGATCCAATGTTGACTGTTTGGCCGCGTGTGGTAATTCCGTTTGAACTAATGTAGGACTCATATACAATTAGTATAAAAGGGATTTGGTCTCGAATAAAGTAAAAAAAGCGTGATTATCAGTAAATAAAAGCTATCAGGCACATTTTTTGCATAAACCATATCTTTTATGCTAAATATAAATAATTAATTTTAAGAAAGCCCATCATTGTTTAATTCGCTCGCCAGTTTATTACTTGTATTAACTAGCTCAGTTTTAGCCGTCGCCTTCTTTCGTGCTATGCGTTTACCACCAATGCTGGCTTATTTTATTGTCGGTGTGCTATTTGGACCATACGCATTTGCTTTGCTTCCAGACACAGAGTCAGGTCGTCATCTAGCAGAGTTCGGTATCGTATTTTTAATGTTTAGCATTGGCTTAGAATTTAGTTTGCCCAAGCTTTATGCAATGCGTAAAACATTATTTGGTTTAGGCGGGGCGCAAGTCGTCATTACAATGGCGGCTATTATATTGGCGGCCTGGCTAGCTGGTTTTAGTTTTATTGTGGCATTTATTATTGCTTCAGCTTTAACCATGTCTTCAACAGCGATTGTGTCGAAAATCTTGATGGAACGTGTTGATTTAAATTCACGGCATGGCCGCCTAAGTATTGGGGTTTTGCTATTTCAGGATTTAGCAGTTATTCCCATTCTAGTGTTGATTCCTGCGCTTGGTTCGGAAGGTGCTGATTTAACCACCATCCTTGGATTGTCATTTATCAAAACGGTTGTTTTACTATTCATTCTATTCAAGTTTGGTAAACCTGTTGTTGATTTCTGGTTTGGTCTTGTAGCAAGGCAGCGCTCAAGAGAGCTTTTTGTGATGAATGTACTAATGGTGACGTTGCTATTGGCTTTTGCGACAAACCTAGCAGGGCTTTCCTATGCGCTAGGTGCTTTTATAGCAGGGATGCTGATTTCTGAAACACGCTATCGGTATCAAGTTGAATCAGATATTGCCTCATTCCGCGATATTTTGATGGGTATCTTTTTTATCAGTGTAGGTATGTTGCTGGATTTTAATTATCTTACTAATAATATACTGCTTGTTTCGTTTTTATTAATTTTGTTCATGCTATTTAAAGCGGTTTTAATCGCTCTACTGGTTAGGGTGTATGGATATGAGTGGGGTGTAGGTATACGGACTGGTGTGATCCTAGCGCAAGCGGGAGAGTTTGGTTTTGTGATTTTAACCCTGGGACTAAACCGAAATTTAATTGGTGGTGATGAGCTGCAACTGGTGCTTTCAGCGTGTTTATTATCCATGATAGCGGCACCTTTTATCATCCAATATAACGGACGCATCGCACGTAAATTAGCTAAAGGCTACATTGCAAAAGCAAGTGAAAAGGTCGAAGCGATTGAACACGTAGGTAAAGGTTTGTCCGATCACGTCATTCTCTGTGGATACGGAAGAAGTGGTCAATATCTAGGTCGCTTTCTAAAAGAAGAAAACATACCTTTTGTTGCTTTGGATATCGACCCAACACGTGTGCATGAAGCAACTGTTGCAGGGGAGCATGTGATGTACGGAGATGCGAGCCGTAATGCAGTTTTGCATGCTGCTGGTGCTGAAAATGCTAAGGCATTAATCGTTAGTTATTCTGATATGCGTTCCTCCATGAAGATATTGCATGTTACGCAAGAGAATTATCCAAATTTGCCAGTAATTGTGCGTACCTCCGATGAAACGCATATGGAAGACTTTAGGCGTGCAGGTGCAACCGAGGTCGTGCCAGAAGTTTTAGAAGGAAGCTTGATGCTAGCTTCACATGCGCTCGTTATACTCGGTGTGCCAATTAATCGTGTGGTGAAGCGTATTCGACTATTTCGTGAAGAGCGCTATCAGATGTTTAAAGGCTATTTCCGCGGCGTGTCTGATGTTAGTGTGGATTTTGGCGATACACAACAACTGCGTCTGCATCCAGTTGAAATCAGTAAAAATGCTTATGCTTGTAAATTGCGTCTAGATCATCTTGAGCTGGATAAATTTAATGTCGAAATACAGCACTTACGCCGACCAAATATGCGGGCCGATATTCCGCCCCGCCCTGATATGGTATTGGGTGAAGGTGATATATTAGTTTTGCTTGGGCCGCAAGAGGGTATTGAGGCTGCAGAAATCTATCTGATTTCCGGTCAAAGATGAAAGTGAACAATCACTTGTTTGCGCATCTTAATTCGTGATGTATTTTATGGTGCGAGAAAAGTAGCTTAAGCTGACTTAGTGTGTTGCCAATGACCTGACTTTCCACCTTTTTTCTCAAGCAACTTAATGTTGCTCATGGTCATCCCTCTATCGACTGCTTTGCACATGTCGTAAATCGTGAGAAGGCCAACATTGACTGCAGTAAGTGCTTCCATTTCAACGCCAGTTTGACCAGTTGTTTCAGCTGTTGCTTTGCAGGTAATAGCGTTTTTCTTTTCGTCTATTTCAAAATCTACCGCTACTCTGCTTAAACTGATTGGATGACAAAGCGGTATCAAGTCAGCTGTTTTTTTGCTCGCTTGAATGGCAGCAATTCTGGCAATACCGAGCACGTCTCCTTTTTTTGCATCGCCTGCAAGAATCAGTTGCAAAGTACTCGCTTGCATATTGATTTGACCAGATGCGATGGCAATGCGACGCGTTGAAGCTTTATCGCCTACATCAACCATATGTGCTTGTCCTTGCTTATCAAAGTGGGTTAATGTATCCATTGATGACTTCCTTTTATCGAAATTGTGTGAACTTGCACTTAATCACATTATCATAGCAATACTTTATGTATGACAATATTAAAATGCCGCATTTATTATATGCATTACTTCTGTTGGGTATGCTGATTGCTTCCTCAGTCAATGCTGATAATACGCTTTCAGGAAAGCCATACAGCAAATCAATTGATTTAGACACCAGTTTGCCTGACGATTTACATGATGAATTACCCGAGTTGGGTGATGTATCGGAAACCGTTTTGTCTGCACAAGATGAGCAGCGCATTGCAGAGCAAATTTTGGCCGAAGTCGCAGTAAGTGATGAGGTGTTGCAAGATGTGGAAATCGTGGATTATCTGCAAACAATCGGCAATCGACTGGCCGCTGCAAGTGATGATAAACAACAGGTATTCTATTTTTTTGTCGTTAAGGATCCATCAATCAATGCTTTTGCAATGCCTGGCGGTGTTATTGGCGTGCATACCGGTCTATTTTTAGCCTCCAATACTGAGTCGGAACTGGCTGGTGTGCTAGGTCACGAAATTGGACATGTAACGCAACGACACTTGGCACGGATGCTAGCAAAGCAAAAAACCGATACATTTAAAAATATTGCCGGAATCGCACTGGCGTTACTGGTTTCCCGTTCAAATCCACAACTTGCATCGGGCGCGCTATCGGCTTCATCTGCAGCAGGCATACAGCGGCAATTGGATTATACGCGTGCGCATGAACGCGAAGCTGACCGTGTTGGGCTGAGTGTTCTCGAGAATGCTGGGTTTGATCCGCGTGGTATGCCAGCTTTTTTCGTAACCTTACAGAGAGGTTCTCGTTTCGTTGATGGTAGTGCTCCCAGTTTTTTGCGGACCCACCCGCTTACGACAGAGCGTATCTCAGATGTTGAGAATCGCGTTGCAAGCATGCCATACAAGCAGGTTACCTCTAGTTTGGATTATTACTTTGTAAAAGCGAAATTGCGCGCTAGTAGTGGATTGGCACAGGCTGCCATAGACCAATTTAATAATAATATTGCATCAGGCCGTTATGCGAATGAAACATCGGAACATTATGGCTTAGCGCTTGCAATGCTTCGTAAGAACGATATCGCTAGTGCTGCTGAAGAAATTAAATGGTTGGATACGCATGAAGCTAAAAGTGCTTTTGTTGAGAATCTAAAAGCGCGAATTGCGGTGGCAAGTAATAATCCGCAGAATGCAGCCAAACAATACCAAGAAGCATTGAAACGCTATCCTGAGAATAGAGCTTTAATTTACGGTTATGCAGAACATTTTCTGGCAATTAAAGATGCCAAGTCTATGATTGCATTAGTCAAAGAAAAGCAACACCTATATCCAAGAGATCCCTATTTTTATGAGCTTTTGGCAAAAGCCTACTACCTTGAACGTAAAGAATTGCTCAGATACCAAGCGCAAGGTGAAGCCTATTATCGGCAATATAATTTGGATAAGGCTGTCGAACAAATGGAATTTGCTGCAAGAGCAAACGATGGGACTTTCTATGAGAAATCAATTGTTGAGGCGAGGTTAAAAGAATTACAACGAATCCAGAGTTACAGGAAAAAAGGTTAACTTGCTGTGAAGCAATGTTCTGCTAGCAATAATCATATGAGAATATGCGGATGAAACGTAGAAGTTTTTTAGGTTTTGGTATTTCGGCAATATTACTAATGCCATTTGAATTAATGGCTGCTGCTTGGAATAAAGCAGCATTCAGCGCGAAAAATAATAAAGCTGCAGAGCAGGCGCTTGCTATCAATAATGAAATTGAAAGTAACGATATTGAAATTAAAGCACCAAGCCGCGCTGAAAATGGGGCAATTGTGCAAGTGGAAATTAATAGCCACATACCAAATACCGAAGCGATTGCATTATTGGTCGATAAAAATCCAACAGCATTGATCGGTAATTACATGTTTAATCATGGTGCTTTGCCAAATTTTGTTACAAGGATAAAGATGGCTGAGACTTCGGATATTAAAGTGATTGTGAAGTCTGGTAATCAATACTTCACAGCAAAGCGGCTCGTAACAGTGTTAGAAAATGGCTGTGGCGGATCGAGCAGTATCAATGAGAGGTTTGTTTCAAGCATGAAAATCAGAGCAAAGTTACTTACGGATAAGCCAGATGTTGCACAAGTGAAAGCGATTATTACCCATCCGATGCATACAGGACAGGGTAAAGATTTAGATGGTGCACTGATTCCTGCACATTTTATTCAAACCATCACAATGCGTCATAATGAAAAGCCAGCAATTGAGATGCAGCTAGGAACAGGTATTGCCAAAAACCCATATCTCACATTTTATCTATCTGGTGCTAAACTAGACGATAAGGTATATATTGAGTGGTTTGACAATCTGGGTAATACAGATAGCAATGAAACGATTGTTATCGCATAAATGTCACATTAACATAATAAGTTGTGATGACGTGATATGATACTCTGATAAGTATTATTTATCACATTGATTAAAACAATCAAATTTACTAATTATAGAAGACTTCTTATAATTAAGCTTATCAATTTAAACAACCATTTTAATAACCAGATAGAAAAGGAAAACATATGTCACTGATTAACACACAAGTACAACCATTTAAAGTACAAGCGTTTCATAACGGTAAATTTATTGAAGTAACGGAAGCAAGTCTTAAAGGCCATTGGTCAGTTTTAATTTTTATGCCAGCGGCATTTACGTTTAACTGCCCAACTGAGATTGAAGATGCGGCAGAGAATTATGCTGAGTTCCAAAAAGTCGGAGCAGAAGTGTATATTGTGACTACAGATACGCATTTTTCACACAAAGTTTGGCATGAAACTTCTCCAGCTGTGGGTAAAGCAAAATTCCCATTGATTGGTGATCCAACGCATCAATTAACGAATGCATTTGGTGTACACATTCCAGAGGAAGGTTTAGCGTTACGTGGAACTTTTGTCATTAACCCAGAAGGTGTTATTAAAACACTAGAAATTCACGACAATGCCATTGCACGTGATGTGAAAGAAACTGTGCGTAAACTAAAAGCAGCTAAATTTGTTGCAGAACATCCAAACGAAGTGTGCCCAGCTAAATGGAATGAAGGTGCTGCTACATTAACACCATCATTAGATTTGGTAGGTAAGATTTAATTCTGAGTAATTAAGTGAGTAATCATTGCTAGGGCAAAACCCTAGCAAGTACTAAAACTGGCGTTGTCCACAAGATAGCGCCTTTTTTTACCCTTATAGAATATGTAAAGAGAGTAATCATGGCATTGGAACAAGCGATCAAAACACAATTGGAAACTTACTTACAGATGTTACGTGAGCCTATTGTATTGGCAGAGTCTTTAGATGACAGCGTAGGTGCAAAAGAGATGCATGAACTGTTGGTTGAAATTGCCAATATGTCAGACAAAATTAGCCTCAAGCAAGAAGATAATGTGCGCAAACCATCTTTTGCTGTAAAACGCGGAGAGACGCATACCCAAGCGAATAAAGCTGTTGGTGTGCGCTTTGCAGGTATTCCACTAGGACATGAATTCACGTCATTGGTATTAGCCTTGTTACATACAGGTGGTCATCCAATGAAATTAGAACAAGAAAAGATAGACCAAATTGCAGCAATAGAAGGTAAATTCGAATTTGAGACTTACGTTTCTTTAAGTTGCCATAACTGTCCAGATGTTGTGCAGGCGCTGAATATGATGTCTGTGATTAATCCTAACATTACACATGTAATGGTCGAAGGTGGTTTGTACCAAGATGAAATAAAAGCAAAAGAGATTATGTCTGTCCCCACTATTTATTTGAATGGTGAAGTATTCGGTGCAGGTCGTATGGAACTAGAAGAAATTTTGGTCAAAATTGACACAGGCGCGGTAGCGCGCGAAGCCAAGAAGCTGGATGAAAAGGCGCCTTATGATGTGCTAGTAGTGGGTGGTGGGCCAGCTGGCGCTTCAGCAGCGATTTACGCAGCCCGTAAAGGGATTAGAACAGGGATTGTGGCTGAACGCTTTGGTGGCCAAGTGATGGATACTTTGGCAATTGAAAACTTTATTTCTGTTAAGGAAACAGATGGTCCTAAATTGGTGATGGCATTAGAAGAGCATGTAAAAAGTTATGATGTGGATATCATGAATTTACAACGCGCAGCCACGCTTGCAGAGCCTGGTAAAGAAGGCAATAAAAATACAGACTTAATAGAGGTGAAGCTGGAAAGTGGTGCAACGCTAAAATCGAAATCGGTGATATTAGCAACAGGGGCAAGATGGCGCGAACTCAATGTACCAGGAGAAAAAGAGTACCGTGGTAAAGGCGTTGCTTACTGTCCGCACTGTGATGGGCCTCTATTCAAAGGTAAGCCAGTGGCTGTTGTTGGTGGAGGTAATTCAGGTGTTGAAGCAGCGATTGATTTAGCAGGTTTTGTTGCACATGTGACGCTGTTGCAGTTTG
>CAXIBZ010000034.1:0-10225 GCA_964022105.1 uncultured Methylophilaceae bacterium | reverse complement strand
GTTCCTTCAGTAGCTGCTAGGTCTTGCAACAAGCCAGGTGATACCGTTAAGCGATCGCAGCCTGCAAGCGCAATTAACTCACCTGTATTGCGGAAAGAAGCACCCATAACAACAGTTTTATAACCATGCTCTTTATAGTATTGATAGATATTGCGAACTGAAACGACACCTGGATCAGACTCTTGATCATAGGTTTCGCCAGTTTTAGCTTTGTACCAATCAAGGATACGGCCTACAAATGGTGAAATTAGGTATACGCCTGCTTCTGCACAAGCACGTGCTTGACCAAAGCCGAAGAGCAACGTTAAGTTACAGTTAATACCCTCTTTTTCAAGCGCTTCACCTGCTTTAACGCCTTCCCATGTTGAAGCAAGCTTAATCAACACACGGTCTTTACCGACACCAGCTTCTTGGTATAAATCAATTAATTTGCGACCTTTTGCAATCATTTTTTCAGTGTTAAACGATAAACGCGCGTCCACCTCAGTTGAAATACGGCCTGGGACTACTTTAGAAATTTCAATGCCAATTAGCACAGCTAACTTATCTGCTGCATTTTCAATTTGAGCTTCTTTGCTGCCGCCTTTTGATTTTGCATAGATAATTGCCTCATCAATCAAATGTGCATATTGTGGTAACTGGCTGGCTTTCAGCAATAGAGATGGATTGGTTGTAGCATCAACAGGTTTAACAGATTTAATTGCTTCAACGTCACCTGTATCTGCGACGATTGTCGTCATTTCTTTAAGTTGGTCTAATAAATTTGCCATTGCATCCTCCTAGAATATGCTTTTCTGTTGTTTTCGAAAATCGAACTCATATATTATATCTCAAATCAATCTGTATAACTGGACAACTTTAACTTTTGCTCGTTTATTAGGCTTTCGAATTTCAAATTTGCAAAACATTGTTAATTCCATTGTGGCCTCAGCTAAGTTTATCAATAATGTCACGACAATATACTAAAGCTCAGTAACAATGAGACACTATCCACAAGAAGACATTGTCAGCCATGCACTAGACTTGATATCTGGAACAGGCCTGTGGTTGCTTGCCAGACACCAGTGGATTATCAATTCGATGCGTTGCGTGCTGACAGGAGAGGAACCTCAGTCAACTTCAGTCCTACCGAGTTTTAGTGAGATTATTCCCAAACACATATATCTCCCAGATCTTTTAATGAAT
This sequence comes from uncultured Methylophilaceae bacterium, assembly GCA_964022105.1. GTDB lineage: Bacteria > Pseudomonadota > Gammaproteobacteria > Burkholderiales > Methylophilaceae. The sequence goes on along the minus strand of CAXIBZ010000034.1, from coordinate 9,040 downwards.
CGGTTTAATGAAATTAGTCACACTTTAGAAAGTCTTTGGGATGAGACAGCTAAGTCCATTCAACCAATGTCAGGCTTAACATTATTTGAGCAATTGAATAATTACCAAACGTTAGCTTATCAGTTTATGGTGGCCTCAAAAGAAGCCCAGCAGCAACTGATTCATGAGTTTGCAATGCGCGACACATTGACTGGTGTTCTGACCAGGCTGACATTGATGCGAAATTTAGATGTTCAACTTGAGCGTGCCAAACAGAGCAACCTGCCGGCAAGCATCGCACTATTGGATCAGAATGATTTCAAAGCAATCAATGATCAGTATGGTCATGTAGTCGGCGACTCGACTATTGCAATAACTGCTGACATTATTGGCCAAAATTTAAGACCGCACGATCAACTCTATCGTTACGGTGGTGATGAGTGGTTAATTATTATGCCCGCAACATCGCTGACATCTGCGAAACAAGCGATTGATAGAATATATAAGATATATATTTCACACGCTTTTAAATCAACTTGTAATGAAAATTTTTTTACTTCCTTTAGTTATGGAATTGCTGAGTCAAAAGATGAACTAACGGCGGAGAAATGGATTGCAGAGGCGGATATGCGCTTATATGATAATAAAGCCAACAGTATCAAAAATAATAGTTAAGCAACGCCAACAGTGTGCAAGGATATACTAAATGTTGTCCCAGTACCGATATCACTTTTCACTTGAATAAGCCCACGGTGCTTTTCTACAACGACGTTAACAAAGTAAAGGCCCAAACCTGTTCCTGAAACAGTTTTCTCATGTCCTTTCACTCTAGAGAAACGCTTAAAAAGATTAATCTGATCTTTATTTGAAATGCCAGGACCTTGATCTGTAACAAAAACTACAATTGAACTTAGCTCAACTAGAGACACTTTTACAACAACTTCTGTTTTCTCAGGGCTGTACTTAATTGCGTTCAAGATGAGGTTAAGTATTGCTCGGTGTAATAAACCAAAATTTCCTTCCACCCATACAACATTATCTGCAATGTCTCGAATCAGGTTGATTCGTTTCTTTGTTGCTTCGTTATAAGCATCATCCACCGCTTGATGAACAAGACCAACAAAATCAATCTCATCAAATGCGTTTACATCAATCACTTCTGCGCGTGATGCCTGCAAGAAATCTTCTGCCAAACCCAAAGCTTGTGACAGTGGCTTATGTAATAACGCTTTCATTTCTTCATGCTTTTCGATGACAGCGATTGCACTGGCAAGTGGAGCGCGCAAATCATGTGAAATAAAAGCTAATGTTTCTTTTCTGTTTTCGTTTAAATAGCGTAATTGTTTTGACGCATTACGTACTTGCGCGATGCGTGCGTCAAACGCGTCATATCTAAGAGCAGATTTATCTTCGTCCCTATGCATATCAGCCATATTTTTCTTTAAATAATCAAGCTCAAAATCTAAATAACGTTGGGCGGCCTCTAGTTTTCGCCAACCCCATATCGGATAGGCAAGCAATAATGTCAATAGTGATGCTGCTGGTGGCACCCATATGCCCGTTAGCTTAGGTAAAAAACCAGCAACCATTGTAACTAAAATCATAAATAAAATTGTGGAGATAAAGCTCTTCAGTGCCGTCATTTTTGGCATCCACAATAAAGGCATTAATGAAATTATTAATATTATGACGCTACTTAGCCACAATGGCACCGTACGTATTAGTGTGTTGTTACGTAAAGAAGTGAATACATTGGCATGAAATTCTACGCCTGTCATCGGGGTACTTAAACCAGAAACAGGTGTAGGTAGCAAATCATTCATGCCTAGTGCAGTTGCGCCAACTAGCACTACCTTATTTTTGAATGTTTCTGGCAAAAACTCACCTTTCAACACTTGCACGTATGAAATGTGATTGAAATGGCCTGGTGGTCCACTAAAACTAATTCTACGTTTATCTTTTTGCATCAATGTGTACGCATTAGTCAAACTGTCATCGTGATTTAATTTGAAGTTGTTTTTGCTAGGTTGACGCTCTATTGTGTTAAGAACTGCCTGAGAAAATAATTGCCAAACTGGAGCACCTATCCCTTCATATAGATACACAGCTCTTGCAATACTGTCTGCATCTAATACCGCATGCACTCGCCCAACATCTGCAGCTGATTGCATAAATAGAGGCATTGGTAAGGTCTCAATAATCTGACCGTTTTCACGCACACTTTCAAGCAAAACAGGCAACACAACATTACTTGCATCCGCTATCGCCTTTGAAAGGCTTTGGTCTGCTTGAGGATTGTCTTGCTCTGGTTCGGCAAAAATGATATCAAGACCAATTGCTGCTGGTTGCTCAGCTTTTAAGCGCTGCAATAATTGTGCATGTATATCTCTTGACCATGGCCAGCGACCAAGCTGTGACAGGCTATCTTGGTCAATAGCTACAATGATGACGTCATCTGGCGGTGCAGAAATGTTTAGCCGTTGCCCTAAATCATAGATTAAATCATCTACTTGGCTCAATAGACCAGATAGATGTAAAGTAAAGCTTAAAAATAAAAGTATAAATGCCGCTGAGGCTATGTCATTCAAAGGGAATCGGCTTGAACTGCTTTGCTTACCATTCTGTTTCTGCATAAAACTCATAAATAGCTGCAGGGCCTAGTGCACCAGTTTTGTCTTGGTATTGAATAGTGAGTGTTTGCGGGCCATACTCTTTTAATAAGAATTGATACACGGGTTCTGTTCCAGTTTCTTGCGAGACAGCTTTTAGATCATTAACTGGATTGTCTAAAGTAAATACATACGTTAACCCATCTGGCGGTGGTACTGTTTGAATTTGGACACGATTGTTAAAAGTCTGGATTATGAATCGACTAATATCTGGCTTTTCAGGTAAAGGCTTGTATGTAAACGTTTTGAATTCAATGGCTGGACCATAATCCGCTTCACCATTATTGTCTTTGGCAATACTTGATACGCGCCAAAAATAACTACCTTGCTTTAATGATTGTTGTAGTTGATACTGATTTCCAATAATGATTTGCTGTTCAAGAATTTGATTAAACGCCTGATCAGTAGCCACTTCTAGCTTATACTTTTCAGCTGTATCGACCTGCCCCCAGCGTAAAGTAGGTCGCGCATCTCTAATAATCGCCTTTAATTCAGGCGCTAGCATTGATGGCTGATTAGGCTTTGCATTCAGTGTAAAGGGATGCAGCGCGTCATAACCAGAAATGCCAAGTTGATCTTGCGCACGTAAGGCCAAAAAATATTGCCCATCTGGCAAATCGCCAAAATCCAATTGTTGTGTATTAGATTCAGTCTCAGTGATAATAGAGCTAAATTGCTTGTCAGATGCTATTTCGCCTACCCAACCCATTGCTCCATTTAGTTTTGACATATCAAAAATTACAGGTAGTTGATTAAAAAAGGCTTTCATTTGTGAGGTGTCTGCAGCTGGTAGTAATTTAACTGGCGGCTTCGGTGGCTTCCCCTGCTCAGCCTTACTACCAAAGCCCATATTAACCATAACCTCTTCATTGGCTGCCTCGAGTGCAACTTTACCTTCAAGCGTCTCTTGTGTCGTTGCATTATCTTCAGCAGAAACACGAAACTTCGTACCACGAACAGCCGCAATTGCGCTTGGGGTGATGACTTGCATATTATTCCCTTGCTCATGCTGCGGATTGGCGTAGGTTTTAAGCTGTCCTTTTTGCAATCGCACTTTTGTATCGACCATTGCGCCACCGCTGTATAAGCTCATCGAATCTAGCTGCATCGATGTGTTTGATCCTAGTTCTACAGTAGACTGGTCAGCAAATTGTACAATCACTTTACTGTTCTCTTTTGTGATGATGTTTGCGCCCGCTCCCAATTTATCGCCAACGTTAATTGGTTCAAAATCACTAATTGACCTCTGTATCAGCACTTGTCCAGAAGAAAGTATTACCTCAGCGCTTGCAGGCGTTTGTTTGACGAGTGTAATAGGCACTTGTAAGACTGTACCTACTGGAATTAGGTAAGGTTTTTTAATCTGATTGATGCTTTGCATCACTTTCCAGTTATCTGGATTAATTAAATGTTTTTTGCCTAAGGTAATTAAATTATCCCCAGGCCTAACTGTATAACGCCACATAACCTCTTGTGCCATTACGCTAGGCGTTATCAGCAATAAAAAAACCACGAACCCAACAACAATATTCATACATTGTTTACTAAAATCGAAATGATTGATTTGCTGCTTTAGCATGAACGGTTAATCCAGCCTTTCTAAGCGGTAACCTTGATGATAGACAGAAATTAGGCGCCAGCCATTTTGCGGAAGTAGCTTGAGCTTGGTTCTCAAATGACTAACATGTACGTCCAGTGTTCTTGTATCAATGTCGGGGGTTGTGCCCCAAACTACCTTTGTCAAATGGGCTCTTGATAGCAATACGCCTATCTGACTAAAGAAATATAGTGCCAAATCTAATTCTTTCTCTGTTAACCTCACCAACTCATCATTAAGGGTAAATTTTCTTTTGCCAAAATCCACTGCCAAGTCACCATAGTTCACCAAGTCACTTGCCGATGCATTTTTATTAGCTCTTCTGTGTAAGGCATTGATACGAGCAATAAGCACTTTAGGGTTTGCAGGTTTAACAATATAATCATCTGCGCCTGCCTCTATAACAGCTACAACATCTTCCTCTGCGTCATGACCTGTTAAAAAAATGACAGGAGGATAACTGCCTTTAAGCTTTAAACTTTCAAGTACCTCAACACCATTCATCTCAGGCACTTCCCAGTCTATCAACGCTATATCATACTGGTTCTGATTAAGCGCTTTTAAGCACTCTCGACCTGATGTATAGTGATAAATTTATAAACCAGCCAGTTGCATCGAAGATATCAATGCTTGTGCAAATGCTGTATCGTCCTCCAAAAACACAATTCTCATCTTATTTTACCTAAACACTTCCCCAAAATTATTTTGCCACAAGTAAGCACAGGTGTCAGAAGTTAGGATGTAAATGATTGTTAAATATACCCGATATCTGCAAGGTTTTGTAGTAACAGGACTGCAACCGTTAAGTCGGCACTGGTTCCAGGATTAATTCCGCGAGACTTTAGTAACTTATCAAAAGCTAATAACTGGGGTAAATATTGCTTTGGATTATCTAATGCAATTACTGTGTTAAAGTGATTTTCTGCCTCACGTTTTACTTGATCAGCAGTATCATGCCCATATTTACGGGCAATATGGCTATCTGGGTAATGACTGAGCCAGTACAAATAAAGTGCAGTTGTCGCCCACGCAGAACGTTGCCAACGTGAGAAAGCTTCTTGATAACACGGTAAACCTTCTTCAAAAACTTCAGCGAACTTATCTGAGTACTGCCGAGCGATGAAGTCCTTACTCTCACTTACTTGCATCGCCGCCAATAGATTACAGTCTGCCGCTTCATTCACATCATGCGTACTTACCTGACCAAGACCAGCAGGCTTTGCTAATTGAATTGCCTTAAAGGCTAACTGTGCATCTTCTTTTGTTGATTGATCAAGTACACTTGCAATTTGCCCCCGTAAGTTGGTAGTGGGCATCAATTGCAGGGCATGAATAATAGGCGCACATAACAATACGATTCCCAGGTTCGTATTACAGTTGACTGTATGCGAGGTGGCCTCAATGCTTCTGAAGATACGCTCACCAAGCGTGAGATTTGCTTGCGCGATGACAGCAGATGAAACTTCCGCACTTTGGATAAAGTCATGAACTTGCATCCCGTGTCCGTCAGCAAAAATATGAACATTGCCCGGTTTAATAGCTTCAACTTCTGCTAAACATGCAATTTTGTAGATTTGTGCAAGTTCTTTTGTCAGCTTTGCTAAAGCGTTATGCGCCATTGGATTTATTGATCAAGTCTTCTACTAAAGTTTGTGCGACATTAACTTCTGTGATGCTCTGTAGCCCACCCCAAGCAGGAATGCTATTCACTTCCAACACCCATAACTTGTCATCTTTGTCGCGAATAATATCAACGCCGCAATAATCAATATTGACTGCTTTTGCTGCGCCAATTGCTAAATTATAAATCATTTCATCATGAATACTGGTGCATTTTGCCCCCTGTGCGACGTTGTTCAACCACCCAGACCCATTTCTTTGCATGGCAGCAATAACTTTATTATTCACAACGAAAACACGAAAATCATGGTTGCCTTTACCTGTATCAATATAGCGTTGCAGATAATAAACACCATCAACAAAGCCGTCCCTTGGTAGCGGTAAAGCACTGTTTTTATCTAATAAACGTACTCCCTGCCCTTGTGAACCAAATAAAGGTTTGATGACCAATTTATCATTTAAGGCTATTTGATTTTCAATTATTTGATGTGCTGCTTGTCTCGACTCGCAAACCCAAGTTTCAGGCGTTGGCACGCCATGTTGTTTCAATAGGAAACTGGTCATGCCTTTGTCGACAGTACGCTCAATTGCTTTGCCATCATTGTAAACTTTTGTACCCTGCATGCTCAGCATGTGCAGGATATTTAAGCGCGTAATCACTTGCTGCAATGTCCCCGCGGCAATACCACGTACAAACGCCATTATTGGTAAGGTTTCAAAAGTCGGTAGATGAATAACAGGTAGTTGTCCAGATAAGTCAATCATACAATCTTGGAGCTCTAGAAACACCGCTTCAATGCCATGATGAGCAAAAGCTTTCTGCAATTCTTGACCATGCCAGCCACCGGCTTGCGCAGCCTCATCCGTAATAATAGGCACCCTCATATTAACAAATCACTTTAATTAACTTTTGTAAGCTATTATTTATTAATTAAAAGATTTTTCTAATAGTGCTTCATTGAAACTACCAGCAAAAAAACTGTTTCCTGTTTTTAAATTCGTTACCGTTACTTTAGCAGGCGAAAATAACAATGGATCTATTTGGTAAAAGTCCATATTAACTGCCTTAAAAATTTCATCAAATGGCCTTCCATAGTCTTTGGAAGCACTACTTGGCATTGCTTGTGCTAGTTCAGCTGCTGCAATATCTTCACACTGAACATAAATATGGACAAATCCACCAAATAAAATGGCATCATTTGTTCTCCCCATCCCGGTCAGAAAATCTGGAGATGGTGCTGGAATTGGCGCGATGCCATACCCATCAACCAGCTGCTCTAGTGGAAAATGTACAGCATGCAACTTGTGCAAAGCAACCTCTAAGACACGCGCTGTGATTTGTACTGTCCCCGCCAAACTTCTTGTGGGTGTTAATATAAAAGTTAAATTATTTGGACGGATGCGTGTATCGTGTGCAACTTTTTCGATTACTTCTATCGGTGGCACCTTATCTGTTTCCAATACTAGCGAGGTGTGAGAGCTGCGATCTATATACGCCAACTCTTTGTATATTTCTTCTCGTTGCGCAATCGCACGTGCTGGTCCGCTACCCAATGAAAAAAACTTTTCGTGTGACAATGCCCATCCAGCGTATTGGCTACCAAGGCACGCAATAATTGGGCTTTTTGCATGCACTTTTACACTCAATGGCCAATTTTTAAATGTACTATCATTTTGCAATGTAACTGAACCTAAACCGCCCATGCAAATTTCAGCAATTCTTCGCCCTGCTTCCAAACCACCTACAGCCTCGATACCAGCATCGACTATCATTGCACCAGACTCATGTTCGGTTACTATTAAATTGAGTGCACTTGCATCAGCGCGCAAGTCCTTTACCAAAGGATTGGTACGCTTATTAATACTCACATTAGAGTCATCTGTCATTTTCATTGTTTGTACCTATAAATTTAGTTTAAAAACGCTTCAATATTGAGACCCTATCAGCAACCAATGTCTTAGCATGTGCAGCGGATTCTGCTTCTGCAATCACTGTACAAACAGGCATGCCTTCATAGAGTTGGTTGCCTGCGTTAGGAATATCTCGCACCCACTCTGGCCAAATTATATCGTTTTTTATTTTTAATGGATGTGTCGCATACACTATTTGATGTGCAAAACTTGTTTCTAGATTATTAACAAGTGCCATTTCACTTGCTTCTAATGTCATCAAACTTGCGGCAATGTGTTTTTCCATTAAATTATTATTCCGATAAAGATCCATGCTTGCACTTAATCGCGGGTTAATTTCTAAAACATAGACTTCTTCACCATTACAGATCGCATCGCAACTGTTAATGCCGATCAAGCCTAAAGCATCTGCCAACTGTTTCACATATCCAACCAAACGTAACTTTGCCTTTGGGTTGATGTCTGCATGACTAACAGCCCCACCATATCGATAAGGCTCTGTATTGCTGCTATCAAACCATTGCTCATTAACACCAACAACACCAACCTCATGCTTACTCGCTAAAAATAAGCATGAAATTGGCATTCCCTGCATTCGCTTTTGGTAATACATATCTGCATTATGTGAAACAGGTGTGTCATCAAGTAACTTAATATGACCCCCGCCACTGCCACCTACTCTTTTTGCAAGCCAATCTTTGCCCACCACCGGCGCTTGGTAAGACACTTCTGGAAATCCTATGTGCAATTGTTTACAAATAGTAAAGAATTTAGCTGGCAATTTACAATGATCAATAACAGATGGAGGATTCCCTAACACGCGCATACGTTTATTTATTTCTGCTAGTAAATTGGTATGCCTCTCAAACCCTGCACCATAACAAAACCCTACAACATCTCGCAAATTCAGATAATCCAGTATTTCAACCAATTGATTGCCATCTAACTGATTCTCTATTAAGCGAACTTGAAAGCACTTCTTTGCTAACTTTTCAACATCTGTATCAACAAAAGCATCAATAGCAATAACATCATACCCAGCTTTTACAGCAGCCTCTACATAGATTCTGCTGGATATCGCTGCAACGATAATGGTTGGTTTACTGGCTGTGGACACACGCAATATTAAAGGCGTGGTTATAATCCAAATGGACTGGCTTCTCGCCCAAAATCATTTGCTGCAGTAGTTTTTGTTGCGTAACGTATTTCAACTGCCCGATTGTCAATGCGCCAATGCCTAATATGTCTGTACCTTTAATGTTAA